>NZ_CEXWTU010000147.1:0-12311 GCF_982758155.1 Marinagarivorans sp.
ACTGTTACAGCTCACACGGATTCACGATTGGGGCACCCTCAACGCCTTTGTTCTGCCGTATTTTCGCGAGCGAACCTTCGACGGTGAAGACGGCTACATTGGCTTGCCATTACCCGTCGATATTGACAATGCCCAATATCAATCATCCACCGAGCAAGAGCACCTCGACTGGGCGCTACGCTATAGCCATACCTTCGATATTTGGGATGTGGGTGTGTCGCACTTTGCCGGCACCGATCGCGAGCCCTTGCTAGTCCCCAGTATCAGCCGCCAAGGCGAAGCCGTTTTTTTGCCGTATTACAGCCAAATTCAACAGACCGGTATAGAAGTACAAGCCACGCTAGATGCTTGGTTATGGAAACTTGAAGCCATACACCAAAGTACCCGCGAGCAAGGCCTGCCGGCGGAGTTAACCCCGTTTACCCAAGACTTCAGTGCTGTGACCGCAGGCTTTGAATATACTATCGTCGGCTTTGGCGATAGCGCCGCCGACGTAGGTTTGCTAGCGGAATACCACCACAATAGCTTAGGCAAGGCAGCGCTCGACCCCTTGCAAAATGATCTCTTCGTTGGCGCCAGGTTGACCTTAAACGACATTCAAAACAGCAGCTTATTGGTCGGGCTGGTACAAGACCTAGATTACAGCAGCAGTCGAATTGGCTTTATTGAAGCCAGCCGACGCTTTGGCGACAGCTGGGTGATTACCTTAGACGGCCGCTTCTACGAGAGCACTACCGCCGAAGACCCCATAATGGCCGTGCGCAAAACCGATCACCTCACCCTCGACGCGTCTTACTTTTTTTAGCACAAAACGATGGCTGGCAATGGCCATTTAACGCACAAAATATGCTATTTGAGCTAAGGTTTAGATATCTAGACCCAGCTCGAGCCAGTAATGTACCCAGCTAACAAAGCTCTCACCACTGAAGACTCCGTGACCTTCCCCACGATGCTCCACAATAGTATCGTGGGGGAACACGGTTTTAATGTCGGTATCACAAGCACGCTGGCCGATGCGCGTAAGTTAGTCATCACAAACCCCATCCATATCATTAACTTCTTCCAAGTGATCGATTCGGGCCTAGGCCGGAGTGATAGCGATAATTTATTTCAGCCCTTTTGTAAATTATCCGCTAAATCCAAAAAAGGAGAAAAGCAAATAGGCTTGGATTTAAGCATTGCCAAAAGTGTTGTTGAGGCGCACGGCGGCGAGACATCCTTCAAACGTACTGCACATGGGCACTCTCGCTTTGTTGTCGATGTGGTCTTTTCACCCTCATGATGCAATTTATCTTCGCGGCGCTCTGCCGCTTTACATTACTGATCGGGTTAGGGGGAGCTGTTTCGGCTTCTGCCTCTACACTGCAGTTAGCCCCCTACGACGATTTTCACCCTATCAATTTTGCAGATTACACTGACGACCAAGCCAACGTAGGTTCTATTAGCGCGATCACCCAAGACAATCGCGGCTTTATGTGGGTAGGCGGCGAAAACGGCCTCATTCGCTATGATGGCCACAGCGTAGTGACTTATCGCACCAAAAATAGTAACAGCCTCAGCGCCAATTACGTTCAAGATATTATCCCTGATGGCGACGATTACCTCTGGGTTGCAACCGTTCAAGGCATAAACCGCCTCAATTTCGAAACGGGCCTATTTGACGTCGCTAACCAAAAGTCGGGGAAAATCCCCGGCGATGATGTGTTGTCCATTGCACTTTATAAAGACCTTATTTTTACGGCAACCACCGAAGGGCTTGGGGTTATTAATAGACACACAATGCAGCCGAAAATCTTGCCCTTTATGCACCAGTTGCCCAAACTACTGCAAGTTCGGTATGTCTTCGTCTTCCAGGATACATTATGGCTAGGTACCGGCCACAAAGGCCTCATCGAAATTGACTTAACCGCCAATACCATTCACTACTACACCCACGACCCTGCCAATCCAGACAACCCAAATGCCTTACCCCATTCCGATGTTCACGGCATATTCACCTACGACGGTAAAACCTACTGGCTAGCTTCGCTAGGGGGCGGCCTTATTCGGTTCGACTACGATCAACAAAAATTCACACAGTATTCCTCCTCACCTGAAGCCGATATAGAGTTTGTTACCAACGCTGTCTGGGGAGTGCATGGAGATTCACACGGCTATATTTGGATTGGTACAGACAGCTCTGGATTATGGCGTATTGATACCAAAACCCTAGAAGTGGATGGCTACATTAGCGACCCCAGTATTGCTGACTCTCTGGCCTCAAACAAAGCACGTGTGACCTTTGAAGACAATGCAAACAATATTTGGGCCGGTCACTTTTCAGGTAGCATGGACTACTACAACAGAGAGCAAGAGGCCGTTATTCGCTACAAGAAAAGTAACCGCTTTCACAAAGGGCTTAATCATCCCTCGGTGCTGAGTATTTTACCCACCAATACGCCCAACTACTGGGTCGGTACCGAGGGCGGCCTCAACTTAATTGACCCCAAAGCGGGTAGCAAACTTAGCTTAACTAAAGAAAACAGCGGAATGCTCTCCGACGCTGTTTTAGCCTTGGAGTCTGATCAAAGCGGACACTTATGGATCGGTACTTGGGGCGGTGGATTACAGCGCTACAATCCAGTAACACAACAGTGGCTTAACCTGCTTACACATCCAGACGACAACCAACGTATTCCCAGTGCCCATATTTGGGCTCTTGAAAATGACAACAAAGGCCACCTCTGGGTTGGCTCGCAAAAAAAGGGCGTCTACAAAATGCGCCTACGCGACGGTCATGTCACCCACTACCCTTTCAACATTATTAGAACCGAAGATAAAATCA
The DNA here is from genome assembly GCF_982758155.1 of Marinagarivorans sp. Lineage (NCBI taxonomy): Bacteria > Pseudomonadati > Pseudomonadota > Gammaproteobacteria > Cellvibrionales > Cellvibrionaceae > Marinagarivorans > Marinagarivorans sp. The sequence goes on from NZ_CEXWTU010000147.1 coordinate 2,825, forward strand.
CCCAGCGCGGTATCATAGGCGAGCATGTGCGCGATATTACCTTAGATATCCACGGTAATTTATGGGTTTCTAGCACACATGGATTATCTCGCTACAACCCAGAGCTAGACAAGTTTGACCTTTTCACGCACGACCCCAAAAACCCACAAAGCCTTGCCAGCAACCAAGTGATCTCCCTTTTAGGCCACACTAATGGCGACCTATGGATTGGCTTTCGTGATGCAGGCCTAAGTATTTACCATACTGACACCCAAACCTTTGAACATTTCGGTATTCCTCAGGGCCTTCCGAGTACCAACGTTGCCAGCTTATTGGAAGATGACAACGGCAATGTCTGGATTGGCTCACCAAGCAGTTTGGTCAAAATTAGCAGCGACCTCCAAAACCTTAAAACCTACACACGAGTCCACGGTTTAGCCGGCGCGAATCACAACCGAAACGGTAGCTTTCTCGATGACTCAGGTCGTGTTTGGATGGGAAGCAAAGGCGGGCTCAGTATTTTTCATCCAAGCTCACTGGAAAAAACCCAGCTCTCTAACGGAACGGTAATCTCCGGCATTCGTATCAATCACGGTAAAAGCTACGACAGTAAACACTGGAAAAGTGAGTACTCCGAAGCCTTAAATTATGATCAAAATGCTATCAGTTTCGAATTTAGTCTTAACCAATTCTATTTGCCACAGCTCAACGAATACCGCTACCGGTTAAAGGGCTTAGATGAAAAATGGCAAAACACCATTCGCCATAACTTTGCGAATTACACCAACCTCGACCCCGGCAATTATACCTTTGAGGTAAAAGGCAAAAGTGCCAACGCCGCTTGGAGCGAGCAAGTTACGCAGCTTTCGTTCACGATTAACCCTCCACCGTGGCGACAGTGGTGGGCCTATCTGTTGTATCTTTGCTTTGCCTCTGCCGGCTTTGCGGGCTATCGAAACTATATGTCCATACGTTCGCGCAGTGCCATTTACGAGCAGCTTTCCCAGCAAGATCAACTCACGCAGCTGCCCAACCGGGTTGCACTTCATAAGCGTATCGAACAATGGCAACGCCAAAGCTTACCGTTCAGCGTGATCGTGGCCGATCTCGACCACTTTAAGCAGATTAACGATACCTACGGACACGAGGCCGGTGATCTATTATTAAAAGAGTTCTCCCGTATTGCTGCCGCCGAGATCCGTGATTGCGATTTACTCGGACGTTGGGGGGGAGAAGAATTTTTGATTATCTGCCAAACCCACGAGATAGAAGTTATTTATGCCGTTGCCGAACGCATTCAAAAAACAATGGCCATGCAATCCTTTGCCTTCCATCAACAACTTATTCAAATGACCGTCAGTTTTGGCTGTGCCACTCGTCAAGAAAGTGAGAATTTTAATGACCTATTCCACCGCGCCGACCAAGCCCTTTACGATGCCAAAGCCAAAGGCCGCAATCGTGTTGTAAAGGCGGCCTAAGGGGCGAAGTAATATAGAGTTTACCCAATTAGACGAGGGCGCATGCAGGGGCCTATATGGATATGGTCAGTAGGGTAAGTTACCGAGGCATGTAGCGCTTTGAGCAACGCTGTTGAGGGAGTAGGAGGCAAGTTTTATTGGATAAAGTATTTTTTCCTCGGCCCCAACATCAATGGTCTTCAAGTGATCACTGAAGATAGTCACTACCGCCGAAGACCCCATAATGGCCGTGCACAAAACCGATCACCTCACCCTCGACGCGTCTTACTTTTTTTAGCACAAAACGACGGCTGGCACTGGCCATATCAGCCAGCCGTCTTATCACCCCCTCAGAAATAGCGCCTCTTTTTAGCGCGCAAAATATGCTGTTTGAGCTAAGGTTTAAGTAACTAGATCTAGCTCGAGCCAGACATGTACCCAGCTAACAAAGTTCTCATCATTGAAGACTCCGTGACCTTCTCCACGATGCTCCACGATAGCATCGTGGCGGAACATGGCTTTGATGTTGATGTGGCAAGCACGCTGGCCGATGCACGTAAGTTAGTCATCACAAACCCCACAAGTTATTTTATTGCTATTGTCGACCTTCACCTGCCCGACGCGGTACACGGTGAAGCCGCTTTTTTTATGGTGGATTCCGGCATTCCTACCCTCGTCTTTACCGGCTCTAACGATATGTCGTCCGAGCACCTTTGGAAGATGGGTATTGCCGATTACGTGCATAAAGCCACTCACAACAGCCTGCGTTATGTACTCTGGGCGGTAGGTCGCTTTCACGCAAATCGAAAAATTGGTGTTTTAGTGGTGGACGATATGCATACCGTCCGCCAGCACATTGAACGCACCCTGCTGCTGCAAAATTTTCATGTCTACTTAGCGCAGAACGTTGAAGAGGCCAACCAACAACTTCGGGAACACAGCTCAATCCGTATCGTTATCGTTGATCATTTTATGGAAGGCGGCAACGGCATTACTTTAACCGGCGAACTCACCGAGCATTATTCGTACGACGCGCTAGAAATTATTGGCATGTCTGACACTGGGCTTTCTACCCCCTTTTTAAAAGCCGGTGCCGTCGACTTTTTACACAAGCCCTTTTCCAACGAAGAACTTCTCTGCCGTATCAATCACAGCGCCGATAGGCTAGATACTTACCAACGGCTGCACTCACTCAATCAAATTAAAAACCGTTTTCTGGGCATGGCGGCACACGATCTTCGCAACCCGATTGGCGCCATCAAAGCTTCTGCCAATTTTTTAGCCAAAAAAACCATTAGTGACAAGCGCCGCTTTCAAGTTGCCAGAATAATTAACAGCAACTGCAGCGATATGCTCGCCCTGCTCGAAAACTTACTGGACATAAGCGTCATTGAAAGTGGGCACCAAGAGCTCAACCGGGTACCGTGTCGCTTTAATGAGTTGGTCCAACACCGCCTGAACGTCCTCAATTTTCACGCAGATAACAAAAACATTACACTCAAAACACACTTTGATGACGAAATTGAAACCCCCATCGATATCATCAAGTTCTCTCAAGTGATTGATAACTTAGTCAGTAACGCCATCAAGTTTTCGCCCCCTGATAGCTGCATTTGGATTAAAACCGACTTCAGCGATACGCACTTTCGCCTGCAGGTGATCGATTCGGGCCCAGGCCTGAGTGATAGCGATAGCGATAATTTGTTTCAGCCCTTTTGCAAATTATCCGCTAAGGCCACCAACGGTGAAAAACAAACGGGCTTAGGCCTCAGCATTGTCAAAGGCGCCGTGGAAGCTCACGGCGGTGAGATTTTCTTTAAACGCACCGCCGACGGTCATTCACGCTTTGTTGTGAACGTCGTATTCACGCCCCCATAATGCAGCTCGTCTTGGTAACACGTTACCGTATCTCGATAACGCTATTCCTAATACTGGTATTACTAGGGATGGCAGGCTCGGCCACGGCTATGCAACTGGCGCCCTATGCTGAGTTTCAACGAATAAACTTTAGTGATTACACCGACGATCAAACCAATATCGGCTCCATAACGGCGATTACCCAAGACAATCGCGGTTTCATGTGGGCCGGCGGTGAAAATGGCCTGCTTCGCTATGACGGCCATAAGGTTTCGCTTTACCGCGCCGATAAAAAAAACAGCATCAAGGCTAACTACGTACAAGACCTTATTCCTGATGGCAGCGATTACTTATGGATTGCCACCGTGGGGGGGATTAGCAGGCTGAACCTACACACCGGCATATTTGATAATGTCGACGCTTCATCTAACCGGCTCCCCGGCAACGATGTACTCTCTATTGCGCTGAATCAAGACACCTTATTCCTAGCAACATCAGAAGGCCTGGGCATACTCGACAAAAACACCCTCCAGACTAAAACCTTGCCTTTTACCTCACAATTACCCGAGCTCCTCAATATTCGTTATGTGTATATTTTTCAGGATACGCTCTGGTTGGGCACCAGTCATTTGGGCCTAATCGAGATTAACCTCACTAGCAACGCCATCCACTATCACACTCACAACCCCAATGATCCGAAGAGTATCCCCCACTCGGATATTCGCGGTATTTTTACCTACGACGGTAATACTTACTGGCTTGCATCCCTTGGCGGCGGCTTGATCCGCTATGACCGCTCCCCCGAGCGCTTCACCCAATATTCAGATTCAAAGACCGCTGACATTCCGTTTGCCACCAAGGATATTTGGGGCGTTTACGGTGACTCGCGGGGTTTTATCTGGGTGGGCACTGACAGATCCGGCTTGCGGCGCATCGATGGTATTACCGGAAAAATCGATGGCTACATTCACGACCCTAGCGTGTTTGAATCACTCAGTTCCAATAAAGCGCGTGTTACCTTCGAGGACAACGCACAGAATTTATGGGTCGGTAACTTCTCGGGTATTCTCGATTATTACAACCGCGAACAGGAAATTTTTATCCGCTACAAAAAAAGTAATCGCTTTCACCAAGGCCTAAACCACCCCTCTGTACTCAGTATTTTACCCGCCGGTAAACAGCGTCACTGGGTGGGTACCGAAGGTGGCCTTAACCTCATCAATGCCCAAAGCGGTAGCCAAGACAGTTTCACTAGCGAAAATAGCGGCTTACTCGCCAACCCCGCCTTAGCATTAGAAAACGATTTAAAGGGCAATATATGGATTGGTACCTGGGGCGGCGGTTTACAGCGCTTCAATCCCGCCAGCGGCCAGTGGTATAACTTAATCGACCATCCCGATCCCGATAAGCGTATTCCCAGCCCCTATATTTGGGCGCTCGAAAATGACAATGCCGGTAACCTTTGGGTCGGCACACAAAAACAGGGCATTTATAAATTAGAGCTAGCCAGTGGCGACGTTACCCATTACACCTTTAACGCTGCTTCCTTACATCGCTCAGGCAATCGCGGGCAATCCGGTATTGTGGGTGAATTTGTTCGCGACCTGAGTATCGATAGCCAAGGCAGACTCTGGGTCGCGAGCCTGCACGGCTTATCCCTTTATGATGCTAAATCGAATAATTTCGAAGTCTTCAACCACGACCCTAACGACCCCGCCAATGCTGCCAACCCCGCGAGCAACCAAGTCATTTCGTTGCTGCATCACTCCAATGGCGAACTCTGGATAGGGTATCGCAATGCCGGGCTCAGTATTTACAACCCCAAAAGCCAAAACTTTGAGCATATAGGCGTTGCCCAAGGGTTACCCAGCACCAGCGTAGGCACCCTACAAGAAGATAAAGACGGCAACGTATGGGCTGGCACACCCGCAGGGTTAGCCACCATCTCGGTTAACGACCGGCACATAAAAACCTATAAACAAGTGCATGGTTTGGCCGGCTCTAACCACAATCGCAACGCCAGTTTTTTGGATGATAAAGGCCGTATTTGGATCGGCAGCACAGAAGGCTTAAGTATTTTTTACCCGAAGCTATTAGGGCAAACGCGCCTATCCAGTAGGCCTGTCATTTCTGGCATTCGCATTAACCACGGTAAAAACTACGATAAAGCCCACTGGCAAAATGAACGCGCCCTAACCGAAGCCCTTCCTTTCGACCAAAATGCCATTAGCTTCGATTTCAGCATTAATCAATTCTATTTACCGCAACTTAACGAATATCAATACCGCTTAAAAGGCCTAGACGAACAGTGGCAAACCACCATGCGCCACAACGCCGCTAACTACACCAATCTCGATCCGGGCAGTTATATCTTTGAGGTCAAGGGTAAAAGCGCCAATGGTGATTGGGGTGAGCAAGTCACGCAGCTTTCGTTCATGATTAACTCGCCCCCCTGGCGGCAATGGTGGGCCTATATCCTATATGCCTGCTTTGCCTACGCAGGCTTTGCCGCCTACCGCAACTATATGGCCGTACGCGCACGCAGCGCCGTTTACGAACAGCTATCGCAACAAGATGCACTCACAAAACTGCCCAACCGCATTGCCTTAAATAATCGGGTTGAGCTATGGCAGCGCCAAAATTTACCTTTCGGTGTCATCGTGGCCGATCTCGATCACTTTAAACTCATTAACGATACCTACGGACACGAGGCCGGTGATCTATTATTAAAAGAGTTCTCCCGGATTGCTGCCGCCGAGATCCGCGATTGCGATTTACTCGGACGTTGGGGCGGCGAAGAATTTTTGATTATCTGCCAAACCCACGAGATGGAAGTTATACATGCCATTGCCGAACGCATTCAAAAAACAATGGCTATGCAATCCTTTGTCTTCCATCAGCAACTTATTCAAATGACAGTCAGTTTTGGCTGTGCCACTTGCCAAGAAAGTGAGAGTTTTAATGACCTGTTCCACCGCGCCGACCAAGCCCTGTACGATGCCAAAGCCAATGGCCGCAATCGTGTTGTAAAGGCGGCCTAAGCATGCTTCACGCGCTCTTCGCTCAATTAGCTACTGTGCTCAAAATAGGGGTTTTAAGCACAACCCTTATCGGCACGTCGCTAGCGTGGGCCATTAGCCCGTCAGAATTTGTGCGCTTTGATATTGCCGACTTCTCGCGCGACCAAAGTAACATCAGTGGTATTCAAGTGATCGCTGAAGACAGTCACGGTTTTATCTGGGCCGGCGGCGAAAATGGGCTAGCCCGTTTTACCGGCCAACGCGCCACCCTTTATCGCTCGACCGTCGGCGATAGTAATAGTATTGCCGGCAACTTCGTTAGAGATTTGCTGTTTGAAAATGACCACATTTTATGGGTAGCCACAGCTAACGGCCTTAGCCGTTTCGACATCCGCAGCGATCAATTCACCCAGTTCAATAGGCAAAACGGCTTTTTGCCAGGCAATGACGTGTCTTCTCTCGAGCGCTTAAATAACCAGCTCATTATTGGCACCACTAGTGGCCTTGCGGTATTGAACCTCACTACACAAGAGCGTGTAAGTCCGCCATTCATACAGAATCTAGATACCCATTTTCATGTGGAATCCATGGCCCAGCAAGGTGCGAATTTATGGCTAGGATCAACGCACGGGCTCGCGAAAATAAACTTACAATCGCACCAAGTCACTATTTACCACCACGATACCGAAGACCCCGACAACCCCGAAAAACTGCCCTACATGGATGCCTTTAGCCTTTTCCCACAACACAATACGCTGTGGATTGGCTCCATGGAGGGCGGCCTGTATCAACAGAACATCGAAACCGAGCAATTCAGTAAATTGCCTGGCGATATTCAACAAAAAATCGGTCTGAGTGTGGTCGCCGTTAGCGGCAACAGCACGGAGGATATTTGGATTGCAACGGACTTTAATGGCCTGTGGTACCTCAATAGCCGAACCCTCGAAACCAAGCACTACCCTTACGACCCGGCCATCGAAGGCTCTATTCACAACAATAAACCCCGTGCGACTTACACCGATAAAAAAGGGAATTTTTGGGTGGGGACATTTTCCGGGATTTTAAACTTTCATTACCGCGGGCTGGAGCGCGGCCAACGATTATTTAAAGAAAGTGCCTTGCAAGCGGGCCTTGCCGATAATTCAATATTATCCATTCTCGAACGAGAAAATGATATTTGGGTCGGCACCGAAGGCGGACTAAGTCAGCTATCAAAGTCTGGCAAGCCCTTGCGCAACTTCACCCCCGCCAACACCCCCGAGCTAACCGTTACGGCAGCCTTAAGCCTGGAAGAAGGTCAGGATAACGATATTTGGGTTGGCACTTGGGCCGGTGGTTTACTGCATTACGATATCGCACAAGACCACTGGGAAAGCCATAACACCAACACCGCTGATAACCCCATTCACAGCGACCACATTTGGGCTTTAGAGCGCGACAAAAAAGACAATCTTTGGCTCGGCACCCACAACAACGGGGTCGAAAAAATTCATCTCCCAACCGGTAAAGTTACCCATTACCCACCAGCGCCCTTTAGAAGCGGAGGCTTTCCTTGGGAAATGGTCCGCGACATAGAAACAGACGCGAGCGGTAATGTCTGGTTTGCGACCTTTAAAGGCCTAGCGCGCTACCGGGAAAGTACCGATGATTTTGAGGTCTACACACACAAAACCGACAACGAAAACAGCCTAAAAGGCGCACAATTTTTAGCCCTGTTAGCACACAGCAACGGTGAATTATGGGTAGGGTCGCGCAGTAATGGCATCAGTATTTTTAACCCGATAAGCCAGCAATACCGCCACATTGGTTTAGCGCAAGGCTTACCCGCGATTACTGTCAACACCATTATCGAAGATAAAGACCACAATATCTGGGTTGCGACCCCCAATGGCATTGCCGTAATCAATGCCGGCACCGACACCGTCGAGCGCGTGTTTAAAAAGTATGATGGCCTGGCAAGCAATATCTACTATCGCAATTCTAGCGCTGCCTTAAGCGACGGAACCTTAGCCTTAGGCGGTAAAGATGGTTTAGCGTTATTCAATCCTCAGCTGCTGAAAATTTTTCGTATCAGCCAACGCCCCATTATTACCGCTATCTCTATCAATTTTAATAAATCGCAACCCCATTTACGAGCCTACCAAAACGCAAAAGACCAGCCGCTAAAACTCACGTTTGATCAAAACACTATCGGTTTCGACTTTGCTTTAAGCAATTATTATCACCCACAGCTGAATCAGTTTTCATACCGTTTAGTTGGCTTTGACGACACTTGGCGGCCGCTGGAAAATACCCATCAAGCCTACTTCACCAACTTACCCGACGGGCATTATATTTTTGAAGTACGCGCAAAAAGTGCTGATAGCATTTGGGGGCAGGCATCTAGCGCCGTATTTTTTAACATTAGTCCGCCGCTCACACGCAGCTGGTGGGCCTATATTCTCTATGTGATTATTTTATACAGCATCATTCTCGCGGTTAAAAAATACTTAGCTATTGTTGCTACCAGTTCGGTTTATCGCCGGCTATCCATTATTGATACACTCACCGAATTGCCCAATCGTCTGGCCATCAACCAAACCGTCGAGAAATGGAGTGATAAACAACTCGCCTACTCTGTGCTGGTCATCGACTTAGATTTTTTCAAGCGCGTAAACGATACTTATGGCCACGAAGCCGGCGATAAAATACTGAAAGACTTTAGCAGCATAGCGAATACTCTATTGGCCAAAGAAGGCAAGCTGGGGCGCTGGGGCGGAGAAGAGTTCATTGTCGTATTAAAAGGGTACAGCGCTAGTAATACGCAAACCCTCGGTGAGGCATTGTGCAAAGCGACCGAAGCCACAACGTTCACCTTTGGAGAGATCGTTATCCCCCTAACCATCAGCATTGGCGGCGCGGTGCTCGAACCCGACGAAAGCTTTACCAAAATCTTTCAACGCGCTGACGAAGCCCTATACCACGCTAAACACAATGGTCGTAATCAAGTGGCTATGGCAGCAACAACCACGCATTTAGGGGCAAGGCAATAATAGTTTATCCCATTCGGGGAGGAGCCTAAGGGGCGGGGCAATAATAGTTTGTCCAATTAGGCGAGGGTGCCTGCTTTCTCAGCAAGGCACTCGAAGGGGCGCATGCCGGGGCATGTAACGCTTTGAGCAACGCAGTTGAGGA
>NZ_CEXWTU010000148.1:0-12247 GCF_982758155.1 Marinagarivorans sp.
GAATGCGACGGCGGTGCGTGAAAGCCTGGCTTTTTTGCAGAAAACGTTTCGTGTTCGTCAGTGCGAAGACAGTGTGTTTAATAATCGTACCCGCCCTTGTTTGCAGTACCAAATTGGGCGATGCACAGGCCCTTGTGTTGAGGTCATTAGCAAGGAGGATTACCGCGCGGATGTTCGTCATACCCAGTTGTTTTTAGAGGGGCGTAGTGAATTATTACAGCAAGAACTCGCCAAGGAGATGGAGCAGGCATCGGCCGAGCTTAATTTTGAACAGGCCGTGTTGAGTCGAGATCAAATAATGGCATTGCGGACTGTGCAGGCCCAAACCACGGTTGAGGCGGGGCATGGCAACACTGATATTATTGCGTGTGCCAGTGAGGCCGAGCAAGCTTGTTTGCATGTATTGTTTGTGCGCGATGGTCGAATGCTGGGAAGCAAAAGCTATTTTTTGACCAATAAACTGGCTGATGATAATGCCGAGTTAATATCGCAGTTTATTCCTCAATTGTATCTTGGGGGGCGAAAAATGGATGTGCCAACCGAGGTGGTGGTTAGCCATTCGGTGGCGAATGCCGAAGTGTTGGAGCAGGTAATTGGTGAGGCCTGCGGCCATAAGTTAATCATTAATCACAGTGTTCGTACCCACAGGGCTCGCTGGGTGGCAATGGCGATTGAAGCGGCCAGCCAAAATTTGCGTAACCGATTAGGACAGCAACTGCATACGCTTGCGCGTTTTGAAGCCTTGCAGGTAGCGTTGAAGTTGCCCGAAACGCCGAGCTGGATAGAGTGCTTTGATATCAGCCACAGCAGTGGTGAAGAGACTAAAGCCAGCTGTGTTGTGTTTAATCGCGAAGGCGCGGTTAAAAGTCGTTACCGACGTTTTAATATTGAGGGTGTAACCGCAGGCGATGATTACGCTGCGATGGAGCAAGCGTTAATGCGCCGTTATTCGCGCTTGCAAAAAGAGGGTGCGGGCTTGCCTGACTTAATATTGATTGATGGCGGTAAGGGGCAGCTTAGTAAGGCGCGTGAAGTTATGGTTGAGCTGGGAATTACGAGTATTATTTTATTTGGTGTGGCGAAGGGTACAACGCGTAAGCCTGGTTTTGAAATATTAATAGCGGAGGACAACACCGAAAAAGTGTTGGCAAGCGATAGTCCTGCGTTGCATCTTATTCAGCAGATTCGTGACGAAGCGCATCGCTTTGCGATTACTGGCCATAAAGCGGCTCGCGATAAAAAGCGCAGCCGTTCTACTCTCGAGGATATCCCCGGTGTAGGGCCAAAACGCCGCCGTGATATGCTCAAACATTTTGGCGGTTTACAAGAAATCACTAAAGCGAGCGTGGAAGATTTGGCTAAGGTGAATGGTGTGAGTCGTAAGTTAGCTGAAGAGATTTATGGCTTTTTACATGAGGGGTAATGCATTGGCTCTGAATGATTTGACGATAAAGGGTTGTCCTGAATTTTGAAGCGCATCTCTTTTGTAGGCGCTTTGTTTCACCAGTACCAGCGTGAATTAAAGCGTTTTATTACTCGTAAGTTTGGTGATGCCGATAGCGCTGAAGATATAGTGCAGGACGCATTTCATAACCTTTTGAAGGTTGAAAACATTGACGAGCTAGATAACCCTAAAGCTTACCTCTATCGCGCTGCGAGCAATTTGGCGTTGAATCGTTTACGTCACGCAAACCATCAAGTGGATTACCTAGCTCAGCAAACCGGTGATGACCCCGCGACTGTTTCACTGGATCGCGAGGTAAGTGCGCAAATGGATCTTGAGCATGTTCAGCGAGCATTGAAATCGTTGCCCGACAAATACCGTATTACGTTTGAGATGAGCCGCTTACAAGGTAAGAGCTACAGTGAAATTGCATTGGAGCGAGGCATTGCTGTGAGCACGGTTGAAAAACACATCATTAAAGTATTGAAGTTCCTGCGTGATGAATTAACGTCGGAGGTTAATCCATGTTGAGGTGTCTTAATGTTAGAGCGGCTGCCATATTGTGTGTTGCGATAGTGCGGTTGGGAGGCGGCGATAATGACTGATAAAACAATGACTGCTAAAACAATGCATGAGGCGCTAGCTTGGTTGGCCAAATTGGACTCCCCACTGTTGACGGCGCAGCAACAACAAGACTTCTTTGAGTGGTTGGAGGCGGCACCAGAGCATCAAGCCGCATATTTGAAGGCCGAGCAGTTGTGGTTGCGCGGGGATGTATTTGAGCGGCTTAACCAAGGCGCTTCAGCACCCATAGCCACGGATCAGGTTTCGCATAATACGTGGTGGGCGTGGGGGAGCGGATTGGCTGCGTGTGCGGTAATATTTTTTGCTTATATTGTTCTGGGGCCGTTGATGGAGGCCCCTCTTGAACAAGGCCGATGGCAATATGCTACCGCCATAGGAGAGCAAAAAAACATAACGCTTCCAGATGGCAGTGAGTTAATACTGAATACAGATACAAAAATTGACGTACTTTTTAATGAAGAAAGACGCATGGCTTCGCTCGCCCACGGTGAGGTTTTTTTTGCGGTGGCGCCCGAAGGCGCGCGCCCGTTTGATGTGGTGACGTCCGCCGGCTCTGTTCGTGTACTGGGTACGCGCTTTAGTGTTCAGCGCTTACGTGCGAGCAAGGATGCATCGGTAACCGTGGTTGAGGGGCGCGTTGCTTTGAATCCTGAGATCACGACGATTAATACTATCCCGGCTTTTAAATCGCGTCAGATATTAAGTGCGAACCAATTATCATCTATGGTGGCGACGACGCTGGGTTTATTGCCCGTAAATATTGATGCTGCTAATGCTTTAGCTTGGCGGCAACAGCGCTTGATTTTTAAGGCTCAGCCGCTAGCTGATGTGATTGCTGAACTCAATCGCTATAGCCCATTACCTATTTCTTTAGGGCAGCCTAGTTTGGCCGGCATTGAGGTTACCGCTGTGTTACCGCTCAATAATATTGGGCGTACGGTGCAAGCCTTAGCGGAATCTGTTGGGTTGGGTGTCGAAAATCAAGCTAAAGCCTATGTGTTGATGCCTGTTGCTGAATAAGTGTCAGTCAATAAGTTTTATTTGATGGGTATTTATTCTTTTATTTCTTTATTTCTTTATTTTTACTTGGCGTGAGTTATGCGGTACGCGGTCGTTTTTTGTGTTGCGTTTTATTGTTCAGTTTATTGTCTAGCGGCTGAGCGTTCGTTCAATGGTGTGCATTATTTTGATTTGCCAGAGCAGTCTTTAACACAGGGGCTTGTCGAGTTTGCTTTACAGGCTAATGTTGCGGTTATTGCTGATAATGCGCTGTTAAAGGGGCACACCACCACACCACTTATTGGCCCATTCAATACCGATAAGGCACTGACATTATTAATTGCGAAAGCATCATTACAGGCGCGTTTTGATGCAGTGTCGGAAGCTTTTATTATTGAGCCGTTAGGTATTATGGATGTTCCTGAGCTGCTAGCTGCCGCTAACCCTGAGGTAGTGGCACTTGAGGAGGTCGTGGTGACGGGGCGCTTTATCTCGCCGCGCTACCCGACTATTGTGAATTCTCAATTGCGCAATGGTGTGTCAGTGTTTGATTCCTCAAGGGTCCATCAACTCGTGCCGCAGGCTTTGATGCAAGATGTTATTCCGAATCAGTTGCTTGATGTTTTAAGTTACATCAGCGGGATTACGCCTGGAGATGGCTTTGCGGGGAGTAATGATGATTTTTATATTCGAGGGTTTCCTCGGCAAGCGTTGCACGTAGATGGTTATAAATTGAGCGATGCCACGGCAGTGCAAATGATGCCTGAGCATGTTGAGCGTATCGAAGTGCTTAAAGGCCCGTCGACGTTATTTTATGGGCAAGCTGATGCTGGCGGTATAGCTAACGTGATCCGTAAAAAACCTTTGGACGTTACGCAGTTTGCCGGTGGCGCTTCAGCGGGCAGTGAGCAGCAGCGTAAGTTATCGCTGGATGCGAATATGGCTAATATATGGAGTGAAGACTTAGATGCTCGACTTATTTATTCGGTGAGTAGTTTGGCTGAAAATGGCGTTGCGCAGGATATTACGCGGCAGGTTTTTTCGCCTTCGGTGCGCTGGCATGCGGGTTTGAATACTGTGCTGGATGTTCAGTATGAATACCAAAACTTTGCTCAAACTATTAATCGTGATTTCACCATTTTGAATGATTTTGAGGATCTGCTAGCTTCGCGAACCTTGGCGCAATCTGTTCAGTATTTAAGGCCGGAATTTACAGCCGACGCTCAATTGCTGCACGCATCGTTGAATCACTATATTAATTCGCAGTGGCGAGCTTCGGGATATTATCGTTGGCATGATGAAAGCCGTTATGGTGTTCGTGCGGATACGCGGGTATTGAGTCAAACTTCGGCCTTGGTGCCTCAAGAATCTTTTGGTTTTGATGATTTATGGCTCAATATTGCCGGTCAGCTTTCCATTCCCATATTGTCGCGTAGTGATGGTTTGGCATTTGGCACGGTATTGCGGCTTTATGATGAGCTAGCGCATGAAACCGGGATGGCTTTTGGTGGGGAATTAAATGGCGATGTTTCTATTGGTGAGCATAGGCACCGTGTAACGCTGGGTGCGGAACTATATTATGCCGATAACTATCAAGCTTATACCGTAGAGTCGCGCTCGCCTAAACAAGTAGGTGCTTTACCCGAAGCATTATTTCTTCAGCGCCTGCAGGGGTTGGCTGATGATTTATTGGCGACCAAAGGTCCCTTGGGCAGTTTAAATACTTATTCTCAGCGTTTGGTTTATGAGGATGTTGGTGTTTATGGTCAGCTACATTCACAGTGGAGTCGTCGTTGGTCGTCTTCGGCGGGTTTACGTTATTCTCTTTTATCGGGTCATTACCAAGGAGCACTGGGCAAGGCTGAGCAGCCGCTTGAAAGCTATAGGGATATTGCTTTACAGCTCGGTGCGGTTTACCAGCCCGTTGATGAGGCTTCTTTTTTTGTGAATTATAGTGAAAGCGTGGCGATTAATTACGGGCTTTCTGGTTTGGGGTTGCAGGCCGGGGCGCCAGAAAGCGCAGCGCAGTGGGAGTTGGGTGTAAAGTCTCTGTTGTTTGAGGGCCGCTTAACAGCCACAGTCGCAATTTTTGATATTCAAAAAGATAATGTGGCCCATTTGTATCGAGATGCGCTAAGTAGTGATGCAATCGCGTTATTTCATTCTCAAGCGTCGCAAGGTGTCGAAACTGATTTGACGTGGCAGTGGTCTGATCATGTGCAAATGTTAGCGGCCTTTTCGTGGATCGATCCACGAATTGTTTCCGGTGAATTTGATGGTCATTACCCCGTTATGGCGGCAGATCAAACAGGCAGTTTTTTTGCGCGTCGCGAACTTGGTGCTTGGAGTCTTAGTGCCGGCTACCATTATGTTAGTGAACGTTCTATTGATATTCAAAATACGCAAAAGCTGAATGCCTACAATACATGGGATGGTACGGTTGATTACCGTTTTGCATGGCAAGGGTTAGACGTTAAGGCGGCCTTAGTGGGCCGGAACTTACTGGATAAAGACTATCAGGCAGCCGCGGTGATAGGGTCTCATATTCATGCCGGGCCTGGGCGAAGTGTTCAGTTGAGCTTATCAGCTGTATTTTAACTGTGAATACCTTCAATAGCGTCGAGGCTTACTGTTGGCTGTTGCTTTAACCTTTCGCTATTTATGCAGTTGTAAGCATGCGCGTACGTTAAGCCACATGAAAGAGCTTGAAGCTATTAATGTGGTTGAGCAGTTGATGCACCAATACGAGCCGACTTTGTGGGCGGATAGATGTATCGTGACGGCCGAATATCAGCACCGCAGTGAGTAGGATCAACAAGGTGTTTATTGGGCGCTACCATCGTTTTCACGAAGTGACGCTAAAGTATTGATGTTTGGTGATAATTCATATTCCCTGTGCGCGTTGCTTGGTTTTGCTGCGGCTAGCGTGTACCTTTGCGTGCTTAGTTTTTCGGTGTCTTTTTACGGTGGCTTGATCCTAAATTAGGCTTTGTGCGTAGTGAGTGCTTAATCGAATGTTTTTATACCTTAAGGGCGTAATGTGAAATATAAAAATCCACATACTTTTACCCACGATCAAGCCGATAAAATTGGTATTTTGATCACTAATCTCGGTACCCCAGATGCGCCAACGGCATCGGCACTAAGGCGATATTTGGCAGAATTTCTAGGCGATCCACGCGTGGTTGAAGTACCTCGCCTGATATGGAAGTTTGTGCTGCACGGTGTAATTTTACGGATCCGACCATCGCGATCAGCTAAAGCTTATAAGGGGGTTTGGACAGAAGAGGGCTCGCCATTAGCGGTACATACCGCAGCGCAGGCGAAAAAACTGGCCGCACATTTTGCCGAGAAAGGTGATCAGTATGTGGTGGCGTATGCGATGCGATACGGTAATCCAGCTATGGCTAAAGTGCTTGATGAAATGTTGCAGCAGGGGGTGCGAAAGTTGGTTGTGTTACCTATGTATCCGCAATATTCGGGCAGTACTTCAGGTTCCACCTTCGATGCGATTGCGGCCGATTTTTGTAAGCGCCGCTGGCTGCCGGAGTTACGTTTTGTTAATCAATACTGCGATAAGCCGGCCTATATCAAAGCTGTAGCAAATAGTATCCGCACGTATTGGCAAGCCCATGAACGCCCTCAGAAACTGCTATTTTCGTATCATGGTGTGCCGCTGAAATATTTGCATAATGGCGACCCTTATCATTGCCAGTGCTTAAAAACATCGCGCTTAATTGCTGAAGAGTTGGGGCTGGATAGTGAGCAATACATGACGACTTTTCAGTCGCGCTTCGGTCGCGAGCCTTGGCTGCAGCCCTATACGGACCATACGCTTAAAGCATTGCCGCAATCGGGTGTGGAGCATGTTCAGGTTGTGTGCCCTGGGTTTCCATCTGATTGCTTAGAAACCATAGAGGAGATTGGCGAGGAAAATAGAGACTATTTTCTAGAGGCTGGTGGCAAGGTGTTTGAGTACATCCCTGCGCTTAACAGCGATGCCGGGCATATTGAGGCTTTGGTCGAGTTGTTGGATGAGCAATTGTTGGGTTGGGGTGTTCCTGCTGGGCAAGCGATTGATCTTCGAAGTCAGTTAGCGAAGTCTTGCCCGCATAATCAGAAAGTTTAATCGGAGGCTCTTCTCTTACTCGTCTTCTAAAGAGTGAACTTGCATTGATTCGATCATAGTGTCGCCAATGCGAGTGAGCTCGAAGCGGTAGCCCTTTAGGGTAAAGCTGCAGGGGCCGTCAGGTATACTCTCTAGATATTCAAAGGCTAGCCCGTTGATTGTTTTTGGGCCATCAGTCGGTAGTTTCCAGCCTAATTGCTTATTGATGTCACGCATGGAGGTGGTGGCGTCTATTAGGTACCAGCCGTTGTGTAGGTCTGTAATCTCTTCTTCGGTGCTATCGCTACCGTCAGTACTAAACTCCCCGACAATTTCTTCGAGTAAATCAACAAGGGTAGCGGCACCCTGAACCTCGCCGTATTCATCAACGACAATCGCAAGGCGACGCTTCTCTTTTTGGAAGTTCATTAGCTGTATGTGCAGTGGGGTTGATTCGGGCACAAAGTAGGGCGCAGACATGTGATCGCGAATATCTTGCTGGGTAATATCGTGGTCAGCACCACGTAAAAAACGCGAGGCTTTACGCATGTGCAGAACCCCAACAACACTATTAATGTCGCCTTCATAAACAGGCAGGCGGGTGTAATCCGTTGTACGTATTAGCTCAAGTGTACTTTCCATGCTGTTTTCTAGGTCAATACCGATGATTTCGTTACGCGGAATCATAATGTCTTCAACCGTAGCTTTTTCCAAATCGAGCACATTAAGAAGCATGCCTTGGTGTTGGTCGGGAATTAAATCGCCGGCTTCATCCACCACTGTTCGAAGTTCGTCGGGGTGAAGGTGGTCACCTCCGGTTTTTCCTGTGGGGTCGGCTCCAATCATGCGAACTAAGCTGTTCGAAAAGCCGTTGATGACCCAGACTGCAGGGTATAGTGTCCACAGTAAAGGTTTAAGGATGAGGGTTGCTGGGAATGCGACTTTTTCTGGGTAAAGTGCTGCTAGTGTTTTTGGGGTGACTTCGGCAAAAATGAGTACCACAATTGTGAGTAGCGTGGTGGCAATAGCAACGCCTGCATCGCCGTAAAGGCGCGCGCCAATGACGGTTACAATTGCGGTGGCGTAAATATTGACAAGGTTGTTACCTATTAAAATAACGCCGAGCAGGCGATCTGGGCGTTCCAGTAATTTGCCGGCCCTTACCGCTCCTTTGTGGTGTTTTTTAATGAGGTGGCGCAGCCTGTAGCGGTTGAGCGACAGCATGCCGGTTTCAGAGCTGGAAAAGAAGGCTGAAAGAATTAGTAAAACTGCTAGCGCTATGTAAAGCACTTGTAAGGGGATGTCGTCCAAGAGATGTGTGGCTCGTTTAAACTGAGCGGGCTATGTTGTACTAGATAGGTAGGCGGTGCAAGGGCTATATGCACCCCGTGAATACATTGGCGTGCGGTTCGCATTTTAGGCAGGATTATGTTCGTCGGCAGGGGCTAATTAACTTAGGTGTTAAGAAGGAATTCAAGTACAAACTTGGATCCAAAGTAGGCCAGTATTAAAAAGGCAAAGCCTGCGAGCGTCCAGCGAACAGCAATGTTGCCGCGCCAGCCAAGCTGGTGTCGGCCCCACAATAAAACAGAGTAGGTGAGCCACGCCAGTGCTGCGAAAACGCTTTTGTGGGCCAAGTGTTGCGCCATCATGTTGTCGACAAATATTGCGCCAGAGGCAATAGCAATAGTAAGCAGTATTTGTCCAGTCCATAAAAGCTCAAACAAAAGCGCTTCCATGGTTTGCAGTGGCGGTAATAAGCGCACTAAGCCGCCGGCGTGGCGATTATGCAGTTGGTGATTTTGGTAGGAGAGTATAATTGCGTGAATGGTCGCAATTGTGAGCGTGCTGTAAGCAAAGATGGATAGCACTATGTGTGCAAGCACGCCGCTGCTAAGCTGAATAACATTATGACTTGTGCTGGCAAAGAAGAGTGCGCACAGGAGTGATATTGCTGTGCAGGGCAGTAGCAGCACAAACATGTTGTAAAGTGGTTTTCGAATGCTGCTGGCTAAAACTAATAGATTGGCGACCCAGAAAAACAGCGGTGCAATACGGAATAAACTGAAATCGTAGCCTGATGCAGTGACAATAAGGCCATAAGCACCGTAAGCATGACTGACGAGAGCGAGCCCAAGTAATACTGGTACGACAAGTGGGGGACGGCTTTGGCGTTGCTTAAGTGAGCGAACCAATAAGAACCAAGCAGAGCAGTATAGGGCTAGAGTAAGTGTAATAGGCATAGCGCGATTTGCTGCAATCCGTGTATAAAAGAGCGCTAGGTTAGTGGCTGTAAAGGTCGCTTGGCAAGCACTGTCTTAAGCTATATTGTGCAAAAGTTGCGGATGAGTCGTTTTTAGTGCTCTATACCGCTATAATTCCTCCCCAAATTTTTCTTATACCGCAAAAGATGCGCTTATGTTTCAGAACCTTTCAGACCGTTTAAGTCAATCGCTCAGTAAAATCACGGGTAAGGCTCGCCTTAATCACGACAATATTCAGGGGACTTTACGCGAAGTGCGTAAAGCACTGCTAGAGGCTGATGTTGCGCTACCTGTTGTTAAAGTCTTTGTTAATCAGGTGCGCAAGCGCGCCCTGGGGCAGGAGGTGTCTCGCGCACTCAATCCTGGGCAGCAGTTCCTAAAAATCGTAGAAAGTGAATTAACTGCGGTAATGGGGGAAGCTAACGAGACTCTTAACTTAGCGGCCAAGCCACCTGCTGTTGTGTTGATGGCGGGCCTACAAGGGGCCGGTAAAACAACATCGGTTGCGAAGCTTGCAAAATTTCTGCAGGAGAAAGAAAAGAAAAAAGTATTGGTGGTGAGTGCGGATATTTACCGCCCGGCCGCGATTAAGCAGCTAGAAACGTTAGCGGCAGAAGTAGGTGCTGAATTTTTCCCCTCCAGTGCTGATCAGGCCCCAATTGATATTGCCAATGGCGCAATAGCACAAGCCAAAAAGAGCTTTGCGGATGTGGTAATTGTCGATACTGCCGGACGATTGCATATTGATGATGCGTTGATGGATGAAATTAAAGGCCTTCATGCGGCCATTAATCCTATCGAAACGCTGTTTGTGATTGACGCAATGATTGGTCAGGATGCTGTTAATACCGCCAAGGCTTTCGATGAAGCGCTACCGCTGACGGGTATTGTCTTAACAAAGGCTGATGGCGATGCTCGTGGTGGGGCTGCCTTATCGGTACGGCATATAACGGGCAAGCCTATTAAATTCTTGGGTATGGGGGAAAAGGTCGATGCCTTAGAGCCTTTCTATCCTGAGCGTTTAGCGTCGCGTATTTTGGGAATGGGCGATGTGATGTCGCTTATAGAGCAGGCTGAGTCTACCTTAGATAAAGCAAAAGCCGACAAGCTTGTCCAAAAGGTTAAAAAAGGTAAGTCGTTTGATTTGGAGGATCTTAGGGATCAGCTTCAGCAAATGCAAAACATGGGCGGAATGACCTCTGTGCTTGAGAAATTGCCCGGTATGGGGAATGTTGCGCAAATGGCTGAGCAGGCCAATGTGGGGTCGCAGTTCAAGCAGATGGACGCCATTATTAACTCGATGACGCCCGCCGAGCGCCGTAATCCTGATGTTCTAAATGGCTCGCGAAAGCGCCGCATTACAATGGGGTCTGGAACTGACATTCAAGACTTAAATCGTTTGCTTAAGCAGCACAAGCAAATGGCTAAGATGATGAAAAAAATGAAGGGCGGCGGCATGGCTAAGATGATGCGCGGCATGAGTGGAATGTTGGGTGGTGGGGCTGGAAACTTACCACCTATGCGCTAATTGGCGCTTTGAATCCATGATGATCACTCGACTTTATTGTTTAAATTCCAAAAAAAACAAAAATGAGTGATCAAACTCTATACACGGCGCATGCTTTTCAGTAAAATGCGCCGCCTTTCGTGGGACCTGTGTATTCAGCTATTGCGAATTATCAACTATTACTAAGTGTGTATTTGATAATTTTCAAACAGCTGTTGATTGAAGTGTTTATCACTCGCCCCGAAACCTTATTCAAACCAATTAATTGGAAGTTATTTACATGGTAACCATTCGTTTAGCGCGTGGCGGTTCTAAAAAGCGCCCTTTCTACCACTTGACTGTAACCGATAGCCGTAGCTCATGTAACGGTCGTTACCTTGAGCGTGTTGGCTTTTTTAACCCTATTGCTCGCGGCCAAGAAGAGCGCCTTCGTGTTGATAATGCACGTGTTGATTTTTGGGTAGCTAACGGTGCTCAGTTGTCTGATCGCGTAAGTCGTTTGCTGAAAGATGCAAGCAAAGCGACTGCTGAAGCTGCATAAGCTTTGCACTGTTTGGGTCTAACTTATGAGTAGTCGCATTGGTGTAGGCCGCTTGGTGGGTGTTTTTGGTGTCAAAGGCTGGCTTAAGGTCAAGTCTAATACACAGCCCGCCGAAAACATTATTAACTACAAGCCTTGGTTTTTAAAAACCGCACATGGCTTGAAGGAAATAGAGATTGACGATTACGCATTTCGACCACAAGGTCTGATTATCCACATCAAAGGGTGTGATGATCGTGATCAAGCTGAAGCTTATGGCAAGGCAAATATTGAGGTTGAGGTTGCACAGCTGCCCAATTTGGAGGGCGGTGATTATTACTGGCACCAACTCATAGGGCTTAAAGTCTTTACTGAGTTTGGTGGCGGGAGAACCTTGCTTGGCGAGGTAAAGGGTTTGATGGAGACTGGCGCAAATGACGTCTTGATCGTGGCTTCTTGTGTAGGTGCGGTTGACGATAAAGAGCGCCTGGTTCCTTATCTGCCGGGTGAGGTTGTTGGTCTTGTTGATCTTGCTATTGGCGAGATGAGCGTTGACTGGGATCCTGAATTTTAGTGGTTGATCTCGGTAGTAATTCTCGGGATGCAGCTACTGCGCTGCATGTTGGTGTGGTGACGCTATTTCCAGAAATGTTTGGCGCCATCACAGATTACGGCATAACGCGTAGGGCGACAGCAAGCGGCATTGTTAAATTTCAGTTTTTTAATCCACGCGATTACACAACTGACAGGCACCGTACTGTGGATGATAGGCCTTATGGCGGCGGCCCGGGTATGGTTATGCGGGTGGAGCCTCTCCTTG
>NZ_CEXWTU010000149.1:0-12223 GCF_982758155.1 Marinagarivorans sp.
TCCATGCGTTACCCTAATGACCTATGTCCATATAGGCCCCGGCATGCGCCCCTTTAAGCGCCTCGATAAGAAAGCCGATCTCTTCGCCTAATTGGATAAACTATTATAGCCTCGCCCCTTAAGCCTCTTAAAAATCAGTAATCTCTGACTAGGCGAATATTATGAGAATCTACTCTATAAGGCGTCTTGCTCTCGCCCTGTTTGAAGTCGACTCCCCATGCGAAGATTGTATTGGAGCGGTTTGGCGTATTACTCCAAAAAACCTTCGCCGGCGTATTAGGGAACACGTCATGATTAATCGCTGGATCAAAGCAACTAAACTCAACTATTGATGCTAGCTCGTTGGCATTTGGTAAACGCCAGTCCGAGTAACTACCAAAAGAATAATTCACCGTGAGCTCAAGAGCCTCGCGCCACTCATACACAGCATTTTTCGTGCTTTCTTCAAGACATGCGCTCCCATTCAGCTCATACCCTTGAGCACAGCGTTTCCACATAAGTCCTGTCGCTGTATCCACGACAGTTATCTTATTTTCAATAACATAACGCACGGAGGGTGCCGTCGAAACCATTTGCGTATTGCACTCAGCATGCAACTCAACACCCAACAATAAAATGCCGACACCGGCGAAGAAATTAATTTTCATCACCGTCCTCCTCTAACCAGTCTCACCTGAGACGGGTCACGTTTGTAGGTATAACTCGAGCTACCGTTACTAAAATAGATGTACCAAGCCATCTCAGGGATTTCAGCGTTTGTTTGCGCGGTGAAAAAACGAGGCTGCAGCGTATTGGGGAAATAATCCGTATCAACCGCTGGAAGCTCTTTTCCTCGCACAACCAAAGACGTTAGCTCTGTAACCGTTGGTATGCGCCAATCGCTATATCCACATAATGCCGCGCCATTAGCCCAAGCCGCAAAGCCTTGAGTGTCGCAATCATCAGTACCGCAAGTTCCGCCATTTGGCGTTCCCGTATTGCCGCCACTGTGGTTTGCGCGCTCGTCATACCATGTATAAGTATGCTCCGCATAGCGCGGGTGAGAGGAATCACTTTCTTTCACTTCCCAGGTTAAATTCGTGACGTAATCTTGAACACAAGACCAGTGAGTACCACTGACTTCGACACCACCAACCGCCCACGCTGCATTTTGGATATGTAATGGATTGCCAACACTATCGAGCTTAGCCCAATCAAAACCGGCAAAGCCTGCCCCTGATTTGACAACCGATGCAATATTGGTATCTCGACCAAATTCAGCATCTTGGTTCGGTAAAGTCTCCTGTGGACAAGCCAGCTGAGCTTCATCCAAGCCACTACAATGAGTGACCCCCGTATCGTTGAGTGCTCCGGTGATTGTTATCGCCGTTTCACTGTGGGGAGGAGCATCTTTGGAGCCACACCCCGTTATGGCAATAAGCATCACTAAACTGCTTATTGCCATAATCGGAGAATAATAAAATTTCATGGTATACCTGCTATTGTGATGAACCATCTGAAAGCGCTTTCCTATTCTACTTAACACCACCAAAAATGTTGGCGCCATTTAACAATTTAACGCCAATATATGAGACGAGGTAATTATAGATTGCCCAATTAGGCGGAGGGTTCCGATTTATCAAGGCGCTCAAAGAGGCGCACGCCGAAGCCTATAAGGCATAGGTCATAGGTCATAGGTCAGTAGGGTAACGTTTCGAGACAGAAGAATAATATCGAGGAGCAGTTACCGAGACATCTATTGCTTGAACAGCTTGAACCTAAAAACCGCAGTAGAACCATCAAAGTCTACGCATCCCCTTAGCGCACCTTACGTGCGGTAAGGGGACACGGATCTTTTTGACTCTCAACTACGGCTTTTAGATTGAACAACGATAGCAAAAATATCGAATCAAGCATTAGTCGATGATGTGGTGATTCCTCGCCCCTAAACACCTTGCCTCAAAAATGAAAAACCCGACCAAGGTCGGGTTATTAACAACCAGAAACATCCCTTACATTACGTGGCCACCGGAACCGTATCCACCAATGGTTCCGTCAGCAATGCTTGACTCAAGCCCCATCAAGCGCGCAATGTCGCCAAACACACCGTGATGCACAGCACCATCCTTACGAAATCCTGTCCGCAAGCCGCCAATACCACTGGCAACAATAATTGGCGCATCTTCATTCGTGTGAGAAGGATCACCCATTTCACTAAATACAACCACTACGGTGTCGTTGAAAACCCCCTCACTTTTAAGCTTACTAATGAGATGCGCAACACCTTTATTCATGTACTCGATAAGATAGGGAATTTGTTCAAAGCCCCCTGAGTGAATTGCAGAATGGTGATCGCCCGCATAATTTACTGAGTCAGGACTGCCATCATTACCAAACCAGCTAGCCTGAGTCTCATTAAACTGTATTGAAACTACATTGGTTAAACCGCAAGCCAAAGCCTTTGCAGCAATATCGCCTTGTGCACGATAGGTATTTAGCGGCGTGGTGCCCGAGGACAACCCAGGGGCAGAGCAGGATCCACCGCCGCCTCCACCAGTATTTCCGCTCGAACTCATCTCTGCCATCTGCGCTTTAAGAATTTGGCTCTCTAAATCCTTAAGAGAATTCATTTGAAAACCTAGTTTATCTCTCTCAAATGCACCGAGCTTACTCTGCAGAGCATTCAACGCTTCAATGTTCACCTGCGCCACTTTTAAACGTCGATCATAGATAGTTGGACCACCAGCCCCACCGGTTGGAGGCGGCGGAGCGGAATTAAAGAATCGATTTAATGCAGCGCTGGGGCTATCTTCGAGCGGAATTTTTGTTCCATTGAGCACATTAATATCACCACCGGTACTCTTGGTGTGCACACCCAACTCTATTGATTTGAAGGGTGTCAAATGCCCAATCGCTTGAGCCACCTGCATATTGAATGTACTTTGTGTTGCTGGGCTGTTATAGGTTCGGCCAGCGGCAAAATCGAGCCTGCCGTGACTAGTCCCCGCACTGGTCATCTCGCGCAATGCGATATTCCCCATATGAGGCGACAAGGGGTCACAGGCGACACTTGCACCTGGCGCCCACTTGCCCTTCGGTGAACCGTTGGGGTGATAAATCATCACCAATTTTTTGGGAGCCCCCTGAGCTTCTGCAAAGCGAGAAAGCATAAGGCCTGCCGCAAGCGGAGAAGCCCTCAATATTGACGTCGATACACCGGCCTTACTCACCATATCAAGAAATTGGCGCCGATCCTTATTAACTTGCTTCTGCGTTCTATCAATCATTTTAGTCATTGTAATTTCCTAAGGCAATTAGCTGAATTTGAAACCTGTCGTCGCTACTTACGGAAGCGGATCAGTTCCAAAGTGCCGATTTTCTTAAAGACCTCTTTGGCGTTGCTGTGGCTCGAAACATATTCACTTTCGAGTACGTCTTTTGCACAAGTGAAGTCTTCAACCTGCTCTTGAGACAATGTAGGCTCTTGCTTCTTTGGTGAGCCATCAGGCTCCTTGTAAATTGCATCAGGGCCAATAGGCAAGCCCGTTGTGTAACGGAAGGCGTTTGTCACCATGCATTCACGCACCGACGGAAGAGTTGCAATTTTGTCGCCTAAATCTTTAGAGCCGTTAAAGGAGATAACGTCGCTACCCTTAATAGACGCTGTACCACGCAACTCACCGTAGTTCTCGATATCCAAGCCCTGCACTCCAGCATTACCTAAATAGGTATTATCAAAGGTGCCATTCTCACGCGCTATTGAGACACCAGGCAGACCTTGCATAGTAGTACGGAAGCGACCGATTTGATCGAAGTCTTCAACACCAAACAATGGGTTGATAGCATTGGCATGGCAGCTGGCGCACGCTGGTGAGTCAGTAAACACTTCAAACAAACGACGGCTCGTCATCATGCCCATATTTCGTTCCATGTTTCCATCACGCTCAAGCTGAGTACGGTCATCCCCCAAGTTAGCAGGCGGTGGATCGATATGGTGACACAACATCAGCTCTCGAATACGTACCGCACGCAAGATTGGACCAGTACGCTCGTTGGTCGCATTGTTGGTCATAAATGCCCCCGTGGTAATAATGCCGCCGCGATTTGGCAAGTTTCCAGTTTTCGCCCAGCCGTTACCGTTGAACGGAATTCCGTAAAATTGAGCAAGATTGTTATTCACCACTGCATAATCGCCAGAATAGAAATCTTCAAACGGCACGCCGTCACTGTAAAAAACGTGACGGAATAGCTGACGAACCTCTTCGGCCATATCCTCAGCAACTTGCTCAGTAAACGCTGGGAAGTCTGGGCGGCTCTGGTTAACGACGGCATCAGTACGCATCCACTTTCCAGCAAAGCGACCAATATGCTCTTGGCCACGCTGAGTGCTCAACAAACGTTCGATTTGAGTCGCCACCGCTGCATCACTGTTAAGGCCACCATTTCCAGCCGCCTGAAGTAACATTTGATCAGGAGTAGAACCTGTATACATATACGAAAGTGCAGTTGCAAACTCATAGGCATCGAGCACATAAGCATTAGAATCAGCATCCCGTAGACCTTCGAGATTTTGCAGACCTAACCCGTTATTATTTCTAGCGTCAGCTACAGAAACACCCGACTCTGATCGGTACAAGAAGTGCGGTGACATCAGTGCCGTTTGCAGAGCTACAGCCATGCCTTGATCACCAAATTCTCCAAAAATGTCAGCGAAGGTCGCGCGCTCTTCACCCGTCAATGGTCGACGATATATGCGTGTTACAAAATCGTTAAAGCGATTTGCACATTGATCAGCAGAGTTACAACCATTACTGATGCGATTAGCAGCAGAGTCAGCCAGCCTCTCAGCAATAGTCATAAATTTGAAATGGCGCGAGGAGTCGATAACAGTTGTTGAATGGGGCGCAAATGAATTGGCTATCAAATAATCATCAACAACTAGATCTGAAATTTCAACATCTCCAGATTGGGCAATACCTAAATCCTCGACGGTATTAATGTACTGCTGTGCCGTTAACAAACGCATTTTACGGATGCCGTAAGTTACTGGGTCATCGGGACTGCAACTAGACACTACGATTTGACTAATAACACGACTCAAATAAGCCGTTATGTCTGCTGCACACTGACCTACACATTCACCAGCTCGGGATCCATCACCCGACGCTGGCATAGTGTCAACGATACTAGCGAACAAATCTTGATCAGAATCGAAACCCTGAATTTTCGGTGCAAACTCCTCAGCGGCGTCATGACAGGCTGCACACCCCAAAGATGCCGTCTCTTCGTAGAGAATACGCCCCATTTCAAGATCCGGCGTAAAATCGGCGTAATCGGAGCCCATTGGGGTGCCAGCGGAGCTCGAACTAGACGACTGGGGGGTATCACCGCCAGATACAAGGTTAACCATGTAGGCTGCCGTGTTTAGCGCGCAGTTGTTTACCGCAGTGCAATCTCCAGCCCCGTTCTTTGGCATGGTAGCGCTAATAGCCTCAACCAAAGCAGGGAAACCTGCGGGACTCAAAGCATAAGAAATATCTATTGGGCCACTAGGTGCACCAGCAGCCGTAAACAGCCCACCACCTTGACTCTGGTGACACAGTTGACAATTATTAGCCTCAAACTGACCTTTCTGCGTTGTAAAATCATCAGCATCGTTAATAGACACACCACCAGAAGGCACTGAACTACTTGCAGCACTACTCGGTGGAGCAACACTTGAGGGCACACTAGAAACCGGTGGTAAGCCACCGCCAGTAGGGACTAAATCAAAATAATTTAAGTTCGCTTCACCATCAGCGAAGGTAACGCGTACCACGGCACTGTTTGAGCGAATAGCAACGCTGGTAAGGGTATTATCGACATAACTTTCCCAACCGTTACCCACCGAATCAACTTCACCCACAGAAGCGCCAGCCACAGAAACCTGCACACGACGACCAGCGTTTTGCGATGACGTGCGCAATACAATACTGTAGGTACCCGGAACCAAGTTTGCGACATCGTATTCAACCCACTCACCCGCGGCTACGTAGCCAACCGCACAAGTGCCGCCGTTATCCGTGACGTCAACAAGATCAACCATGCCTTGGCTACAGCGGCCACTGGTTGCGCCATCGCGGTTATTATCAGATTCATTGAAACGGCTGTAATCTTGAGCTTGCACGCGAACAGTAGACGCCTGCGCAACTGAAGAGCTACTGGCAACAGACGCAATACTTGAAGGCGTAGTGTTGGGCGCAGAGGAAGAAGAGCCCATAGCGGTAAGACTTGATGATGAACCTTGCGTGGGACCTGGCTCTGAAACACAAGCCCCCAAAGTCGCAGCAGACATCACCAAGCCCGCCAGCTTTGTTGCCCGAAAATAAACGGATAGAGATCGCTTGGGTATCATATAAAAAGTACCTTTATAGTGTAATTTTGAAATTTAAATTAGCTAAAGATAAGAGCTCATTCACCATCGTACTTGCGGTGTTGTGCTGCTTTTTTAAGACGATGTGCACTACTTCACTATTGACTTGAAATCAAAAAGCAAAGTAATACATAGCTATATATAGGTAGGATACGTACAGATACAGGTATTGGGCTAGATGCCACATTGTGTTTATGGGACACAATTCATAGCCACAGACAATTGGGTTAAAATAAGATCACCAAAGTGGTAATTTAAAACCACTCAGTTATTTGAGAGTACACTTCGCGACAGCGAATGCAGCACCCCTCTAGGGCTAGAGGGGCAACTCGATACCATCAAATACTAAAAACCGTACCGCGATAATACTTAAGCTCCGCGATAGAATCTTTAATATCATCTAAAGCCAAGTGACTCCCTTGCTTTTGCACGCCGTCCAGTAATTCAGGCTGCCAGCGACGAGTCAGCTCTTTGATTGTCGACACATCGATACTGCGGTAGTGAAAATACGCTTCCAGCTCTGGCATATACCGCACCAAAAAACGGCGATCCTGTCCAATAGAATTACCGCATATAGGGCTTTTCCCCTTAGGTATCCACTGTTCTAAAAAAGCCACTGTGGCCTTCTCTGCATCGCGCATTGTTGTAGTACTTTCTAACACTCGATCAACCAAGCCAGAACCGCCATGCTGCTTGGTATTCCACTCATCCATCGCATCCAATACCGGCTTGGAGTGCGCAATAGCCATAACAGGCCCCTGCGCCAACACATTGAGCTGGCTATCAGTAACAATTGTTGCAATCTCAATAATGGTATCTTCCTCGGGCAGTAATCCTGTCATTTCAAGATCTATCCAAATCAGGTTGGTATCATTTGCCGTGTTATTTTTAGTCATTCGAAAACTCAATTTGCCAGTTAAAAGGTAGGTGTGCAGTTATAGCGTCGTTTTGTCGTACAATGCAGCGATTATAGACCAACAGATACCGATTATTGTGGCCAAACGTAGACTCAGTAAACAACAAAAAACACGCATCGAAGATAAGCATGCTCAAATCAACAATAATGCGAAGTCATCCGGTAAAACAGTAACGCCGCCCGATGATAACAATTTTGGCGACGAACAGAATGGCTGGGTG
This sequence comes from Marinagarivorans sp., assembly GCF_982758155.1. NCBI lineage: Bacteria > Pseudomonadati > Pseudomonadota > Gammaproteobacteria > Cellvibrionales > Cellvibrionaceae > Marinagarivorans > Marinagarivorans sp. The sequence goes on from NZ_CEXWTU010000149.1 coordinate 7,529, forward strand.
ATTAGCCACTACCGCGCCCGCGCTGATGTTGAATGCCCAGATACCGGCGATGTCATCCGCTGCCACCTGCGCGCCAACCTCCCTCACATTGTCACCGGCGACCGGGTCGTCTGGCGAAGAGGCTTAGGCGAGCAAACCGATACCGGCATTGTCGAGGCGATTAAAGAGCGATCCAGCGAGCTGTGCCGCCCCGATAGTTACGGAAAAATGAAACTTGTGGGCTCCAACATTACCCGCGCCATTATTGTCATCGCACCCGAACCCGAGGCCCACGGCAGCCTTATCGATCGTTATATTGTCGTTGCTGAGTACTTAGGGCTTGATGTTTTATTGCTCGTCAACAAGTGCGATCTACTCAGCGAAGACAACCCAACCCTCGACCTACTGAAGAAATACCAAAAATTGGGCTATCACAGCTTAGCCATCTCCAGTAAAAACGATATTGGTATGCCCCCCCTCAAACAAACACTCAGCGAAGGCTGCAGCATTTTTGTGGGGCAATCTGGCGTAGGGAAGTCCTCTATCATCCAAACGCTACTGCCCGCCGAAGAGATTAAAGTCGGTGAACTTTCCGACGTTGCCCGCCAAGGCCGCCACACCACCACCCACGCACGGCTATACCACTTCCCGGATGGCGGCGATTGTATTGACTCTCCAGGTATACGCGAATTTGGCCTCTGGCATTTAAGCCCAGACGATGTACTGCACGGCTTTAGTGAATTCCGCCCTTTTATTGGCCAATGTAAATACCGTAACTGCACGCACATTAACGATGCCCATTGCGCCATAGCCAAGGCTGTAGAATCCGGCGACATCACACAAGAGCGCTATAAAAGCTTCACCTATATCGTGCGAAGCCTAGATGACGTAACCATTCAGGGCGAACGCCCCCTTAAGTCCTAAACTATTTCAACCTTTAAATTTCACACCCACTTACAGAGTTCAGCATGCGTATGAGCGATCAACTATTTATTGCCCTGCAACGGCTTGCCCCACAACACCTTATTTCTCGCGGCGCCGGCCTACTGGCAAGCAGCACAAATTCCTTTATTAAAAATACCTTCATTAATTGGTTTGCCGGTAAATACGACATCGACATGCGCGACGCCCTTGAGCAAAACCTCGAAGCGTATGACTCCTTCAATAATTTTTTTACGCGAGCACTTAAACCTGGCGCTCGCCCTATCGACGCAGGCAATACCCTTGTAAGCCCTGCCGATGGCGCCATTAGTCAACTAGGCGACATTGAAAACGGCCGTATATTCCAAGCAAAAGGCCAGGACTTCTCACTACTTGAGCTCGTTGGCGGCAAGCCCGAAGATGCCGAACCGTACCAAGATGGAAGCTTTGCCACCATCTATTTATCACCAAAAGACTACCACCGTGTACACATGCCTCTCGCCGGTAAACTCACACACATGACGCACGTTCCCGGTGATTTATTTTCCGTTAATACCGTAACAGCACAACACGTACCCCGCCTATTTGCACGCAATGAACGTGTCGTCTGTCATTTTGAAACAGAGCAAGGCCCCATGGCCGTTGTGTTGGTCGGCGCAATGATTGTTGCCAGCATTCAAACACCATGGGCAGGTGTTATTGCCCCCCAGAGAAAAAAAATACGCCACTTTAATTACCAGCAAGTAGAACCGCAACAGCTCGATAAAGGCGCCGAAATGGGACGCTTTTTATTAGGGTCAACCGCTGTAGTACTCACACCCAAAAACACCATCAAATGGCATGAACACCTAGGTGCCAACAGCCCTGTACGCATGGGCCAGCCAGTCGCAACAATACTCTAAGACGTCGGTGCGTATCGCACTCAGTGCTGACACGCGCCAACCTCTTACACTTTTTAAGCAACAAAAGCACTTCAAATAGCGACAAGCTATGCACTTTGGGTTTAAGCACCGAGGAAAAATACGTTACTGCTTCCTCAACTGCGTTGCCCGGAACAGGTGAATAGCCTACCTGCAACACCCCACGTATAATCTTAGCCGCCCCGCCATACAAACAATACGCGTAAACATTACGATATGGACTCCTTATGAAACACGGTTTATCAAGTACTGCAGTTAAACGTATCGCGGATGGTCTTAGCTCGATTATCGAAAATTTTGAACCTAATGCCTTTAGCCGCGATGCTCAAAGGGGCTTAGAAACGCTGGAGTTAAAAGCTAGGGTGAACCATATTATTGCCGCCATGGAAAAACACCTGCCGGCATTTAAGCTTGTCGCACCAGCGCTCTGTCGGCTTCCACAACACTGGAACAAGGGCGAAGCTAACGACCCGCTCAGTGGCTTTGCCGCTTGGCCTATCATTGATTATGTTGCAGTACTTGGTATTCACAGCCCTAAATTGGCCTTCCAAACACTAGAAAAACTCACCCCACTATTCAGCGCTGAATTTGCCATACGCCCTTTTATCGAAAAATACCCCGAACAATCTTTTAAGCAACTAAAACTTTGGACTCTGCACAAAGACGATCACGTTCGCCGCCTAGCCAGTGAAGGTTGCAGGCCGCGTCTGCCCTGGGGTATTCAGCTAAAAGCTTTGGTCGCAGCACCTGGCCCAATCCTTCCCATACTCGAAACACTCAAAAACGACCCAAGCCTTTATGTGCGTAAGTCCGTTGCCAATAACCTTAACGACATTAGTAAAGATCACCCAGAGACTGTTTTAGACACCCTAGAATCATGGCACACACCAGCCAGCAGCAAAGAAACCTTGTGGATTATCCAGCACGCTAGCAGAACCTTAATCAAGCAAGGTAATTCTCGAGCCCTAGCCCTGATGGGCGCAAAAAAAGCCCTCATCAAGCATGAACAGCTCGTGTGTCCCATTAGCGTAGTGTGCGGCGAAGCGCTAGAATTCTCACTGTCACTCACAAGCCAGCAACAGCAAAAATTAGTCATTGATTACGCCATTGATTTTCTGCGCAGCAACAACCAACATAATAGAAAGGTATTTAAATTAAAAACGATAAGCGCCAAGAAAGGCGAAGAAGTATCAGTAAGGAAAAGCTATTCCTTTAAAGCAATTACAACTCGCCGGTATTATCCCGGCGAGCATAAGCTACATATACAAGTTAACGGTAAAATTATTGCAAGTGCCAATTTCGAACTCATATAAAATAAAAAACGATTAGAAAGGCCTTACAACAACCAAAATCACAATAGCCACCAAAAAGAAGACAGGCACTTCATTAAACCAGCGGAAGAACACATGGCTAGGGGGTTGAAAATCATCACGTGTAAACTTTTTAACGTAAGCCCCACACATATGATGGTAGCCCGTCAGCAAAAATACCAACGTGAGCTTGGCGTGAAACCAGCCTTGTGTTTTTAAATAGTCCCATTGGAAGCTCACCAACCAAGCGCCCAGCAACCAAACAGCAATGATCGATGGGGTACCAATTTGGCGGTAAAGTTTGCGCTCCATAATTTTAAAGCGCTCTTTACCCGCCGCATCTTCACAAGCCGCGTGATACACAAATAAACGCGGTAAATAAAACAAAACGGCAAACCAAGTAACTACAGCCATAATATGAAAGGCTTTAACCCACAACATATCTTCTCCTAAGGTATAAAAGGCACGGGAAATCCGCAACTATGAATGGTAATAATTATCGAGGTGCTCAACCGTCACAATTCCCTGCATAACATTCAGTACAGATCGCTGTGCCGTTGCGACATACACAGCATCACTCTGCCCCGCAGCTATCGCTTGCTCGGCTTCCCACAAAGTCGCATCTTCGTGAATTGCGGCCAGTATAAGCCGCTGGGCAGGAATCGCAAAAAGATCAATATCCTTCTCTAACGCCAACACTTCAACAGGGGCCGCTTCTAACCATGCCGCCAAATTAGCCGCCCTTAATGCGGTATAACGCGGGGCTTCATCTACGATTAGCCAGTTAGGCTTTTTGGCGAGTATTTGCTTCGCGTGTTCGTAGTCCATTTCTTTATGCACAATAACAAGCGCGGTATCCATCACGCTACGCACCCCTGCGCGGCGAAGCGCTTGCTGCGCAGGTTTTAAATTTAATGGCCGCCCGCTATGCTTTAACTGTTCATTAAAAATACCACCAAAATTAAAGAAATAGCGGGTAGTAACGCACGCGACAACAATGACCAGCATCGCAGGAAAAATAATGTGCGGGTTATAGCTTAATTCCAACACCGCAACCAATGCCGCTAATGGCGCATTAACGACCGCCGCCATCATTCCCGCCATCCCGATAAGCACATAAAAAGCAGGCTCCACAACAATATCGGGGTAAATGGCATGCACCAACAGACCCAAAGCACCGCCCAAGCAAGCACCACTGACCAATGCAGGGCCGATAACACCGCCCGGCAAGCCGAGACCTACCGTTAGCGCGCTAACAACAATTTTGGCAACACAAATGACGATGAGCGCTGTCAGCATAAGTTCGCCATTCATGGCTTGCCCTAGCGTATCGTAACCTAGCCCCATAATCGCCGGTTCCCACCACGCCACCACGCCGGTAATTGCCGCCGCTAGCGCTAAACGCTGCCATAAAGCCCAGTGCCGAAAACGCATTGCAGTAATATTCAACCGAATAAAAAGCGCCGACCCCAATGCGATAACCAAACCACAAGCCACCATAAAGGGCAGCTCAATCAAACTCTCCATGTCATTACGCACCAGCACTAACTCGCCAGCGCCGGCAA
>NZ_CEXWTU010000150.1:0-12205 GCF_982758155.1 Marinagarivorans sp.
GAGGAAGTAGGAGGCAAGTATTATTGGATAAAGTATTTTTTCCTCGGCCCTAAGGTCATGGGTTTCATTGTTGGGTGGCTTATGTGGGGGCTGATGATACTACGCTACTGCCGTATGGGTGGATGAGTATCTGGCTTAGTGGCTATTCCGTGAATGGGATATACCGGGGTGATGCCTGATTGAACTTAGGCCTTCTGGATAATTGTGGGTAGATAAGGGCTCAGTTATTTACCGTGTGAATCTTTTCGTTATGGCGCACTTTTTTAGCGGTGAGATGTTTTTTTGGTGCTGGCGATTGAGCTTTGTCGATAAAAAAGTGCGTCCTGCCGTAATTTTTATTTCAATAATGAGAAATATCGTCTCAAAAATGGAAAACACAATAATTGGATAGTTAATTGCTAACACTCTGGCATATAAAGCCTTTTTTGAGTGTTTTGTAAACGTTGTCGACATTGTTTTGTGGTTTTCCATAAATTATGAGACGCAGCCAAGCTTTACGGGTTCGCCCCAGCATGGCGCTATCGGCGCTTTTGTGAGCGCTGTTCGAAATAGGTTTTGTTGTTGGCGGTGAGCGTTGTGTTAGTTACCTGGCCACTGAAAGCAGCCACCCAGATTTAATACGTGAGATATAATTTTTATGCAAATAGCAGTGAAAACTTTATGTGGACTTGCCCTTGCGGCCTTGGTTCGTGTTGCAAATGCCGGCCCGTTTGATGGGCCGGAAATTGCGGGTGAATGGAGCCCCTTGTACGACGGCGATATTATTGCCGTACATATGATATTGATGCCTACGGGCAAGGTATTAACTTACGAGGAGGGTGGCCAGGGGGCGCCGGTTGTTGATGAAATTCGCATCTGGGATCCGCTGACACTTGAGTTGACTACGCCAACTTTCCCGCCGTATGACTTGTTTTGCTCGGGGCATTCGGTGTTGCCGGATGGCCGAATCTTTATTCAGGGCGGGCAAGATGGCGGCGATGCCATTGGTGAGGCGCGCGCAACTATCTATGACCCCTTCACTGATACCTGGGACGATACCATCCCTAAAATGAATGCCGGTCGATGGTATTCCACCAACACCATTTTGCCCAATGGCGATGTGTTGGTACTGAATGGTGCCATCGATTCTTATGCGAATAAAAATTTGCTGCCTCAAATATGGGAGCTGCAAAGTAAAACGTGGCGCAACTTGGTGAATGCCGAAGAAGCTGCGCCAATGGGTATCGACTTTTACCCGCGCATGTTTGTTGCGCCCGATGGTCGTGTTTTTAAAGCTGGCCCAGATCGTGATTCTTGGTTCCTGGATACCGCCGGTACAGGCCAGTGGACGCGCGGCCCCGATATGAACTGGAATGGCGGCGGTAATGGCTTCCGGGGTTACAGTTCTACCGTTATGTTTGACGAAGGCCAGATTATGACTGTGGGTGGTGGCGAGCAGCCACCAACTGCAACGGCTGAAGTGATCAACCTGAACGATGCAAACCCACAGTGGCAATATGTTGCACCGATGAATCACGCGCGTCGTCATTTGGTGGCGACTTTGCTGGCAGATGGTACTGTACTGGTTACAGGGGGAACGGCTTCGCCGGGCTTTAACAACGGAGCAGATTCAGTCCGTATCGCCGAAATTTGGGATCCTGCGACCAATGTTTGGAGCGAAATGGCACCGCAAACGAATTCGCGTGTTTACCATTCTACGGCGGTATTACTGCCTGATGGCCGCGTGCAAATTGGTGGTGGTGGTCGTCCATCGGCTGATGGTGGTGTGGATAACCCCAACTTAGAGATTTACTCGCCGCCTTACCTCTTTAATGGCCCGCGCCCCGTTATTATCGATGCCCCTGAAGCGGTGTCTTTTGCGCAAACATTTGATGTTGAAATGAATAACCCCGAAGCGATTACGGCGGTTAACTTCATTCGCTTAGGCGCTACCACTCACGGCTTTAACCAGACACAATCCATCAACAAGCTGGACTTCACGGTCACCGCTAACGGCTTATCGGTAACGGCTCCGCAAGATCCTAATGCTGCGCAGCCTGGTTATTACATGTTGTTTGTTTTGGCGGATGGCGTGCCATCGGTTTCGAAGATGGTTCGATTTGGTGATGCTGAAGCTCCTACAGTACCGACCGCTTTAATCAGTGCTGACGTTACCCCCACCACGGTCACACTATCTTGGAATGCATCGCTCGATAATATCGCTGTTGCGTCTTACGACGTTTATCGCAACGGTACATATGTTGCGAATGTTGAAGGGACTACAGCAACCATTGATGGCTTGCTCAGCGCTACGCCGTACAGCTTTACCGTGTCTGCGCTTGATTTGTTTGGTAACGTTTCTGACCAAAGTGCGCCGCTTGTTGTAATGACAGCGCAACCTGGGCAAAACCCGCCAAACGCTGTTGCCGGTGCCGATCAATTAGCGGCCGTGAATGTTAACTTTACGCTTGATGGCACGGCTTCTAACGATATTGATGGCCAGTTACTCACTTATGAGTGGTCTTTAAACGGTGCCTTGGTTGGCACAACACCGATACTGCTGGAAGCGGTTACAGCGGCAGGCACTTATATTTATACCTTAAGTGTTTCTGATGGCGCTTTAGTGGATACCGACCAAGTAACTATTACTGTTATCGATGCGATTAACATGCTGGATAACGGCGATTTTGAAGCTGGCCTAGATGGCTGGACGACGGCGGCCTACCAAGCGGCAGCGGCGCAGTTTACGGTTGAAAACGGCGAGCTACACGTGGCCATTGATGCCGAGGGCGAGGCCTTTTGGACGATACAATTATTCCAAGCGCTAGAACTTATTGAAGGCGAAACTTACACCCTAGATTTTGATGCCCGTACCGATTTAGGGCCGCGCGACTTTGCGTTAATTGTTGAGCACAACGGTGGCGACTACACCAAGTACATGATTGAAGACGTCACCATTACCGAAACCCAGGGCATGCAGCATTTTACGTATGAGTGGGTGCAAGGTGCGAACGATGACAATGTCAAAATCGGCTTTTATATGGGCGATGCTGGCGTTAATGATGTTTGGTTCGACAATGTCTTTTTACGCAGCGGTGTTGTTGTAAATACCGCACCGCAGGCCAATGCCGGTGAAGACCAGAGCGGTTTTGTTGATGCTTTGTTTACGCTTGATGGTTCGGCATCGCAAGATGCAGACAACGGCCCAGCCGCACTAACGTATTTTTGGAGCCAAACCGCCGGCCCCGTAACCACATTGAATAATGATGCAAGCGCAGCGCCGAGCTTCACACCTTCGCAAGCGGGTAATTATGTTTTCAATTTGGTGGTGAATGATGGCGAGCTAGATTCTACGCTGGACGAAGTATTGGTGGTGGTTGGTGTTGTACCCAACGAGCAGCCAGTAGCGCGTGCCGGCACCGACCGCCTAGCCACCGTTGGCGACACCATTATACTTGATGGTTCTTTGTCGAACGATGTTGATAATGGCCCGGAAGCTTTAACGTATTTGTGGACTTTACAAGGTGGCCCTAGCGCGACTTTAAGTGCAACAGACGTTGCGAGCCCTAGCTTTACCCCAGCGGCTTCCGGTTCGTATGTGTTTGGCTTGGTTGTAAGTGATGGCGAAGTGAACTCTGTTTTGGATACCGTCATCATCACGGTTAACGATGCCAACATCGCACCTATGGCCAATGCCGGTGCTGATAAGGTGGCTTATCTGGGTGATGTCATCGTTTTAGATGGCTCAAACTCAATTGACCCCGATAGCGGCCCTCTAGCGCTTGAATTCACATGGGATCAAGTCAGTGGTCCGATTGTGGATCTTGATATAAGCGTTTCTTCGGCGCCAAGCTTTACAGCGACTGAAGCGACGAGTTATGTGTTTTCTTTATTCGTTTTTGATGGTGATTTGGTATCGCTTGTGGATACCGTAACCGTGGACGTATTACCGATTCCCAACATTGCACCTATCGCGTATGCCGGTAATGCGCAAGCGCAAGACTTAGACAGCATCGTGGTATTGGATGGTGGTGGTTCTTTCGATCCCGATTCTACTTCACCCGCATTAAGCTTTAGCTGGACGCAATTAAGTGGCCCTGTGGTAACCCTGCAAAATGCCAATACGGTTGCGCCAAGCTTTACCGCTGAGCAAGAGGGCGAATACACCTTTGGTTTAGTTGTGAATGATGGCGAGTTAAATTCGACGGACCGCGCCCTAGACGCTAGCCGTTCACTTTTGGTAACGGATAAAGCGATTCTTGCGCAGTTTACAATGCAAGATGTTTTACAAAAAATCTTGGACGACAGCTTTGACCAAAGCCAAACTCCAGCCGACATTATTGTAGATTTAGCGAACCAGCGCCAAAGCTGTGATGACTTTAATGGTTTCCCGCAGCAAGATAATAGCAACACGCCAGACTTCTGTAGTGATGCCGGAACGGCTTTGGATATTTTTGAAGCGAACAACAATATTGAGCTGAGCTATTACCAGCCGATTGCGTTGCTGAACCGATTCGATTTAGCCCCTGCCGATGGTGCTAATTGTGGTGAATACCGCATCGCGTTTGCGGGCAATAATATTTTTGAACCGCGTGTTAACTTCTTCATCTTTGAAGCCAAAATGCCTAACCCTAATCCACAGCTAGGATTAGAAGCTTGTCGTCCGATTGTGGATTACTGGGAAAGGCTAACGCACGAGCGCGATGTTAATGTGCGTGCCGCTGCGCTTTACGCTTTCTACTTTGAGGGTGTTGAAGGTTTTGACCCTGCGATACAGGCCGATCACTTTTTAGGTTCCAATAATGGTTCTGGTTCATTGCGCTTAAATGCCCGCGTTGACCAAACCAGTAACTGGGTCTTTATGCAGTTTCATAATGAAACGGCCGAAAACTGTGCGCCAACGTGTACCTTTAATATGAGGCAAGCACCGCTTGAAAATGTACCGTTCCCCGAGCTAGCCGGTGATGTTGCGGGCTTCCCTGAAGCGCAAGCATTCCAAGGTGCGGTTATTGCATCGCTACAAACGCCGGGTCAGCAGCTGTTAGCCGATACCATTTCATCATTATCGATTGGGCTTCCCGAAAGTGTTTACTTGGGGCGTCAGCATTCCCCGCTCACACCGGCAGAAAGCGTAGCAGATTTCGCATCAGCTAACTTTGTGGCGGCTATTCAAGATCAACTGGATACAGTGGGCTCTTTTTTAACACCTGAAAATGTCTTGAACCGTGTACATACCTTGTCGTGTGGCGGTTGCCATAACCAGCACACCGATACGTTAGGTGCGCCGCTAGTGTTAGAGACCGCTACGCAACTTGTTGAGTTTTTAAGCATTAACGAAGAAGCCGGCCCCGATGGCCAACGCTTTACCGTGAAGCCCGCAATGCTCGATGTATTCTTGCCAGAGCGCGAAGCTATTATTCTGGGTTTTCTGGATCAAAGCCGTGTAACCATTACGGTAGCGCAAGTGCCGAATGTAGCGCCTGTTGCCAATGCCGGAGCAGATCAAACCGTTGTTGTTGATACACAAGTTTCTTTAGATGGTACAGCCTCTAGCGATGCGGATACCGGTCCTGCGGCCTTAACCTTTAGCTGGGTACAAACGGCGGGCACCGTGGTTGTGTTAGCGAATGCCAACACCGCTACGCCAAGCTTTACGCCTGATGCTGTGGGTGTTTACGGTTTTGATCTTGTGGTAAACGATGGTGAAGCGGCATCTGTACTGGATAGCGTCATCATAAATGTTAATGCAGTAGCGAACGTTGCCCCCGTGGCCAATGCGGGTAACAGTCAAGCCGCAACCGTTGGTGATGCGGTTACCTTAAATGGTGCTGCCTCTAGCGATGCTGACGCTGGCCCGAATGCCTTAAGTTTTAGCTGGGTGCAAACCACTGGTCCTACTGTGGTATTGGCGAATGCCACCACCGTGAGTGCTAGTTTCACACCGGCAAGTGCCGCAAGTTATACCTTCGAGCTTACTGTTAGTGATGGCGAAGCTGTAGCATCGGATAGCGTTGATGTTGTTGTGGAAGCCTTGCCGAATGTTGCCCCTGTGGCCAACGCGGGTAATGGCCAAACTGTAACCGCTGGCGATACCGTAACTTTAAATGGCGCTGCCTCTAGCGATGCCGATGCTGGCCCGAATGCCTTAAGCTTTAGCTGGGTACAAACCGCTGGCCCTGCTGTTGTGTTGGCGAATGCCACAAGTGTGAGTGCTAGCTTCACGCCGGCAAGTGCTGCGAGCTATACCTTTGCGCTTACCGTAAATGATGGCGAAGCCGCATCGGTGGATAGCGTAGCTATCGTAGTAGAAGCGGCGGCGAATATTGCGCCAGTCGCGAATGCCGGCAACAGCCAAACGGTAACCGTTGGCGACGTCGCCACCTTAAACGGCAGTGCCTCTAACGATGCCGATGCAGGCCCGAACGCCTTAAGCTTTAGCTGGGCGCAAACCGCCGGCCCAACTGTGGTATTGGCAAATGCCACTACCGTGAGTGCCAGTTTCACGCCAGCCAGCGAAGCAAGTTACACCTTCGAGCTAACCGTAAACGATGGCGAAGCGACTTCTGCCGACAGCGTGACAGTATTGGCCGAGCTTAATACCGTGCTCGACACCGATAATGATGGCGTGCCAGATGACCGTGACAACTGTGTAACCGTGGGCGTAGATGTTGACGTTAACGGCTGTGCCTTAATTAACGGTGTGTTTGTTGAGGCCGAAGATTACGAAGGCTTTAACGATACAACGGCGGGCAACGAAGGCAACGCTTACCGTAACGACAATGTAGATGTAGAAGCTGCCGCAGATGTAGGCGCAGGCTTTAACGTGGGCTGGATTGCCGCTGGCGAATGGCTAGAGTACACCGTGAACTTCTCGCAAGGGCGTTATGCCTTAAGTACGCGCGTTGCCTCGGCGATGGCTACAGGTGCTTACAGCGTGTTGATTGATGGCCAGGTTGTTCTGACGGATACCGTTGGCAATACCGGTGGCTGGCAGGGTTGGGTTACCTCGAATGCCGGTGAATTCGATGTTACGGACGGCGAGCATGTGTTACGCATTAACATTACTGGCGGTAACTTTAATATCAATTGGTTTGAGTTTATAGCTGTCGATTTGGTTGTGGATAACGACCGCGATGGTGTGACCGATGATCTTGATCAATGCTTGAATAGCGCGGTGAATGCTGCTGTTGATGAAACCGGTTGTGTGCCTATCAGCGATAGCGATAACGACGGCGTTAGCGATGAGCTAGATCAGTGTGAAAACACTCCTGCGAATACGCTAGTCGATAACAACGGTTGTGCATTGCCGGATACCGATGGTGATGGCGTTATCGATATATTGGACCTTTGCCCAAATAGCGCGCCTGGTGAAACAGTCGATGCTAATGGTTGTTTAGTGGTTAGCGATGGCGATAACGACGGTATAGCCGACGTGAACGATGCTTGTCCGCAGACGCCAACTGGCGATACCGTTGATGCAACGGGCTGTAGCGTTGTAGCGCAACAGCGTGTTGAGGCCGAAGACTATGTTAATTATATGGACACCTCGGCGGGTAACTCGGGTAATGCTTACCGCGCTGATAATGTCGATATTGAAGCGGCAGCGGATGCTGGCGGTGGTTTCAACATAGGCTGGACGGCTGCAGGCGAATGGCTAGAATATAACGTGACATTATCGGCAGGGACTTATGCCCTAGCGACCCGTGTGGCTTCTATGCCGGGTGGCGGCGCCTATACTGTTGTTATTGATGGCGAGTTGATTGCAAGCGACAACGTCGGTGCAACCGGTGGCTGGCAAGGTTGGGAAACCCATAACCTGGGTGAATTTACCGTTGCGGCCGGCGAGCACGTTGTACGTATTAACATGAGCCAAGGTGCCTTTAACCTGAACTGGTTGGAATTTACTCTTGTAGAGTAAGGGGCGAAGGCAAGCATTAAGAGCGTTTGTTTCTTCGCTCCTAATGCTTGCCTTGCCATAGATGCTTAATCAGTAGCCCAAAGCCATCGACGTGTAGAGCGTGTGATGCTTTGGGCTTTCTTGTTTTTGGGCTATTTTGCTGGACACAGTGTTTGATTTACGACAAGTGCGTGTGAATGCCCGCATCCTTTATACTTAGCTCGTAACTATTTAGCCATGCAGAAATAGGCCGGCAAACTGATCATCTTCTGGGCCGCTCAAGCCATCCATGGCCGCTATGCAAGCGTTCCTGACGCTTGAATGCCCAGAAAACAATCAGTTCACCTTTTGAGTGGGCATGATTTCGAGCCCACCTGAATAGTTACCTTAGCTCTTTCTTTGGTTATGAAATATAACGGCTACACTGGATTCTATGAAAACTCTATTTTTATGTTTTTTGATCGCGGCGCTAAGCGCCTGTCAAAAGCCTGGCGATACGCCCAAAAGCTCTACCCTTGCGGTAGACCGGTACGTGAGTAGCAACGCATGCTTCACGATCGAAACCAATATTAAAAATAAAATGAAGGTGAACGCCTACTTCCCTTTTTATTTTGCCATTGTAAATTCGTGTGTACCTTTAGATGAAATTACCCGTGTTGATTTTTATGCCGATATGCCCGCACATGGCCACGGTATGAGCTCTACACCGGAGTTTACGCCCACCGAAATTCCCGGCGAGTACACCGTTAAAGGCAGCGTTTTTCAAATGCCGGGCGAGTGGGTTGCAACGATTGAAATACAGTACGGTAAAAAACTAGAAATTATTCCAATGGCACTGTCATTGTGAAAATAAGTTTAGCGTTGCTACTGTGGCTTGGCACTACTTCGGTTGTTTATGCTGAAGCGCCTGTTCCTGTCGAAAAGCCTATCGAAGCGTCTTCCGAAATTCTAACCGAAAGCGAGTTGAGCATTGTTCGCACTTTTGTAGCCCCTACATTACCGTTTACCGACACAACCAACCAATACGCGAACAACCGTGCAGCCAAAAAACTAGGCCAGCAATTATTTTTTGAACCGCGGTTATCGTCTAACGGTAAGGTGTCTTGCGCGACCTGCCATGATTTTTCACAATCACTGGCCGACGGTAAGGCTTTGGCGGTAGGCTTGAGTACGGGTGGGCGCAATACCCCAACATTAATTAATGCGGGTATGCAGCGCTGGTTCTTTCATGATGGTCGAGCCGATAGTTTATGGTTGCAAGCGCTAGGGCCTATAGAATCGAAATTAGAAATGGGGGGTAATTGGCAGAAAATACACCGTGTTTTTGTTAAAGATTCCACCCTGTTAACCGCTTACAATCAGGTGTTTTCTGCAACGCCATTATTGCCCAATGTACCGTACTTTAAAATCGATAAAAATCGTTTCAAAGTGAATGTTGGAAAAGCGCTAGCCGCGTATGAAATGGATTTAGTGCAGTTTAATTCACGCTTTGATGATTTCGTGACTGCCGTTGTTAACGGTAATGATCATCGCAATGAGTTAACGCTAAGCGAGCAGCGCGGGTTAAAAGTTTTTATGGGTAAGGGGCGATGCGTGCAGTGCCATTCGGGGGCCAATTTTTCGGATGGCGAGTTCCATAATATTCGCTTGATGGCGGCGGTTAATAACCCACAAGATAGTGGCCGTTATGGGGCGATTAATGGCCTTAAAGAAAACCCTTTGAATACACTAGGGGTTTATAGCGATGATTCAACCGCCGTTAAGACCCTCTACATTCGGCAGTACGAAGCGCAATGGGCTGCCTTTAAAACCCCCACGCTGCGCAACATCGCTTTAACCGCACCGTATATGCACGATGGCAGTATGGCCACTCTACGGGATGTTATTGAGCATTATTCCCGCTTTGAACGTGCAGCCCCCGATCATCATAAAAACCCATTACTAACGCCGCTAAACTTTACCGAACAAGAAATGAGTGACCTTGAGGCTTTTTTGAAAAGCTTGTCTGGCACAGTGCTTAACCCAAGCTATTAACTGAAGAAAAATAGTCATACCCCTATGAAAAATATTTTACGTTTAGCATCGACCGGATTAATGGCCATTACGTTACTGGTAAACCAGAGTGCAGTGGCTTGCCCAATTGTTGGCGCGGCAGACTTAGCCAATATGACGTTTCCTGAAACGCAGTACCCGTTTATAGAATCGGGTGCGCAGGCGAATCAATTCAGCTATATCGAACCGATGGGGGTGGCTATTAGTGACAGTGCAAAAATTTATATATTGGACTCTCAAGATAGCAAGGTTCGGATATCTAACCTAGAAGGAAAAGAGCTAAAGTACTTTGGCAAAATCGGTAAAGAAGCCGGAATGTTTGTTGCACCTAAAGGTTTGGCAATAGACGCGCAAGAAGATATTTACATTGCGGATTCAGGTAATCATCGCATTCAACGTTTTGATAAAAATGGCCGGTTTATTGCGCAGTGGGGCAGTTACGGTTATGCCAACAATCAATTAATTAACCCTACGGGCATTGCTGTTGATGCGCAGTTTGTATATGTGGCCGATACCGGTAAAAATCGTATTGTTGTGTTTAATAAGAACGGAAATTTTGTGCGCGCTTTTGGCGAGTACGGTGCTGGCGATACACAGTTTAACCAGCCTGTTGGCTTAGCAACGGATGGCTTTGGCAATCTTTATGTCGCCGACTCCCAAAACGATAAAATCAAAAAGTTCTCCCGTGATGGCAAGTTTTACAACGCTTGGGGCGCCCGGGGTTCGTTACCAGGACAGTTGAGTACGCCCTTCGGTTTAGCCTATTCGCAAGGGCTTTTGTATGTCGCCGAATTGGGTAATCACCGCATTCAAGCGTTTCGTGCAGGGGGTAAGTTTGAAACGGTATTTGGCGACTTGCCCAGTACAATGAACCCCTTAGATATACGCTTGCATTACCCCGCATCTTTAGCGGTATCGCCTAACGGAAAATACAAGGTAGCTTGCCAGCCCTTACTGGTGCGATGCCAATCGTATGCCTTAGATGCGACACTGCACGCCTCCACAATGGAAGATTCCGCCCGTTGGGAGCAAGGTGTTACACGTTTCCAATACGGTAGCGCGATGGCTGTTGATGGCGATATTTTAGCGGTGCTATATCCCGAGGAGCACACCGTATTGTTATTGGATGCCAGCAGCCATAAACCGCGATTAGTCGAAGTGATTGGAGGGTATGGCAGCGTTGCAGGAAAATTTAAAAACCCAAGCGGTATTGCCGTCGATCGCGCTAAAAACTTACTGTATGTGAGTGATGCGCATAATCACCGTGTACAAATATTCAGTTTGAAACGCGACAAAAATAATAAAATATTATCCGCTGTTTTCAAATTGGCATACGGCAAGTTTGGGCATGGCATGGGTGAATTTAATGAACCGAGCACTCTTGTAAAGCGTTCAAGTGGTGATGTTTTGGTGATGGACACGCTTAATCATCGAGTACAAACGATAGACGCAAATTTTGATATTACACCGCAAGCTACCTTAGTGAGTGGTACCTTGAATATCTTTTCGTCGGTATTGAATTTTACAGCGAAGGCAAAAGCCGATGAATTCTATTGGTTAGACACTTATCGGCCCAAAGTGGTTGTGACCGATAGCGATAGTGCGGTTAAGCGCACCTTAGGCGAACGTACCGTAGAAGGGCGTAAAGGGTTACCGCAGGTTGATCGCTTAGTCTTCCCTAGTGGTATTGCATTGGATGAAAAAGCCAACATTTACATTGCTGACTCCGTAGCGCAAAAAATTAAAAAATTCGATGCTGACGGAAACCTGCTTAAGCAATGGGGCGATTGGGGCGGCAAACTCAACGAGTTTTATAAGCCCAAAAGCGTCGCAATCGATACGGCTAAGCAACGACTTTTTGTGATTGATTACGGCAATAACCGCGGCCAGATTTTTGATTATGAAGGCGTGCTACTGGGTGCGTTTGGCATTGGCCATGGAATGAATATCGCACCAGAGCTTTTCCTCAGTAATGTCGCAACCCAAGAAAAGCCTGCGCCATAATTATTCGATTACGTTTTTCTGTTGTTTATTAGGCTGGGTGCTACTCAGCTTCAATACCCAAAGCGTGTCATCTCAACAGGTTTAGGGACGAGGCAATAATAGTTTGTCCAATTAGGCGAAGAGGGCCTGCATGGAAGCAGGTTATTAGAATAACGCATCGGGGCAAGGAGGCCCCTTATTAGACATTGCAGGAGCAAGATGTCGTGGAGCAGTTATCGGATCGGCTTTCTTATCGAGGCGCTTAAAGGGGCGCATGCCTTGGCATGTAACGCT
>NZ_CEXWTU010000151.1:0-12189 GCF_982758155.1 Marinagarivorans sp.
AAAAGACCGCTTCGTACCGATTAACGACAGAGCCACACAATGGATCACAAAATACCTCGATGAAGTGCGCATCGGCTTTGCCATCGAGCCCGATCCACAAAACGTATTCCTTGAGAAAAACGGCCAGCCGCTCACACCCGCCCGCCTTAGCCGCTTGGTGACGAAATACATCAAACAAGCCGACATCGGCAAAAGCGGAAGCTGCCATTTGTTCCGCCACACGGTGGCTACCTTGATGCTGGATAACGGCGCGGATATTCGTTTTATCCAGCAGATGCTAGGGCACGCGAGCATCTTAACCACCGAAATCTACACCCATGTGAGCATCGTGAAGCTCAAGAAAATCCACGAAATGACCCATCCGACCATGCATCGAGAGCGGCAAGCAGAAGCTGAGCCGGAAGCTACCGAAGAGGCGTTGTTAGCTGAGCTTGAGGAAGAAAAGGCAGATGAGGGTTGATAAATTAGCTGTTTTGGCTAAAATAGCTAAATCGCCCTTGTGGGGCATAAGTGAATGAGGATGTAGCGATGCATATAACCGCGACCGAATTAAAAAACCGTTTGGGGCAGTACCTGGATGCTGCACAGCTGGAGCCTGTCATCATTGAAAAGTCTGGTCGAGAGAACAGTGTTGTGATGTCCAAGCGCCGTTATGACGAGCTTATGGAGCTTGAAGATAAGCTGTGGGATATGAAGGCTCAAGAGGCTGAGAAAGAAGGCTTCATGAGTGATGATGAAACTAGTAAGTTGTTGGGCTTATAGCAATGGCATTAGCGTTAAAACTTTCGAGGCAGGCGGGGCGTTTTATTAAAACCCTACCGCCTAAGCAGTATAAACAAGTGGTCGGTGCAACGCTGGCCTTGCTGAATAACCCTGAGCCTCACGACAGTAAGCAGTTGAAAGGCAGCAAAGATAATAATCGTCGCGCTGATGTTGGTGAGTATCGAATTGTTTACCGCGTTGAAGGTGAAGAGTTGTTGGTACTTGTGATCGGTAAGCGTAATGACGACGAAGTTTATAAAATACTTGATCGTCAAAGTTAACAAAAATGTTTATAGGAGGCATCAAGCTTCTTCCGGCGCTTGTCACATGCCTTGCAAAAAGACCGCAAGCCAAGGCGCCAGGCTAGCACTGTGCCAGCCTGAATACTCATCACTCCGTAAGTACTTACGGTTTGTCGAGTGCCTGTCCTCGAATGATTTCGAATAATTCACCGAAAAAATGTCGGCTTGAGTATGTTTACTCGGCAACTCGAGAATCCCATTTAAGGCTAAACCAAGCACTTGTTGCACCGATAGCGCCAGCTATACCAGCATAGACAATATTCATTATCGTTTGAATATTGTCTTCTCGATAAAGCGCCGGAGTTTCACCGTGGAAGGGTATTGTATCTACCAGATATGAAAAATAAGCAGGAACAAAAAAACCAATAATTGAGAATATCATTAGCGAGCATGTCAACGATGTGCGTTTGAATAAAGGCACTAAAGGCACTAAAGGCACTAGGAGTATTAAACAAAAAACAAATCCTATAATGCAAATTAAACAAGCCCCCAAAAACACACCTGAAGCAAGACCCATATCAACATCAATAGCTGTATTATCACGTAAAAATACAATAGTGAACATTGCTACAGTTAATGTGATGCCACAATATATCGATGCTTTGATCATGATTGTTTAATCCTAATAAAGGTACTGCTGTCTCATCTAAGAACTGGTTTCCACCACATTCACATGCACGGTCAATGTTTTTCCTGGGCGTAAAATATCTTTGCGGTTAATGCCGTTCCAGTGCTCTAGTTTGCGAATAGTAACGCCAAATTTATTGGCGATACGGGCGAGAGAATCGCCGGAGCGGACCTTGTAGCGAATCTTTCGGGTCTCGTTAGCGCTTTTCCCTGTTTTGTCCCAAATTACAATTTTTTGGCCGATGCGTAAGGTATCTCGCGGCGCCATGTTGTTCCATATGGCTAGCTGAGCGCTTGAGGTTTTATATTGGCGAGCAATAGTCCAGAGCGAATCGCCGCTGCGCACAATATATTCCATGCGCGTGCCTTTACCGCGGGCCTGGCGTGTTTTTAACCGCTCGGCACTACTCAGGACATAAAACTGATTGTCTTCACTGGCGCGCGGGACGAGCAAGGTTTTTCCCGCACGGATTTTATGATTTTTAAGTTGGTTAATGTCGCGCAGTAAATCGGTGGTGGTATGGTATTTTTTTGCAATTGTACTTAGCGCGTCGCCATCTTTAATCGTGTAGCGCTCCCACGTAACACGTTCGCTGGCGGGCAGCGCCTGCAGCGCCTGCAGGAAACCATCGTATTTGGTGGCGGGTACCACTAAATAATGCGGGCCATCGGGGGAGGTTGCCCAGCGGTTAAATCCCGGATTGAGCTGATAAATTTCGTCGATGTCCACATCGGCAAGTTTAGCGGCTTGCGCTAAATCGAGCTGGCTGCCCACATTGGCCAAGGCAAAATAAGGCGCATTGGCTATTGCCGGTAGCGAGACATTGTAAATATCGGGCCGTAATATAATTTCTTTTAGCGCCAGTATTTTAGGGATGTACTGCTCAGTTTCAGGGGGTAGGTCTAGCGACCAAAAATCGGTGGGTTTGCCTTTCTTTTTGTTGCGCCTAATGGCTTTGCGTACGTTGCCTTGGCCGCCGTTGTAAGCCGCTAAAGTTATCAGCCAGTCGCCACCAAATTGTTTATTTAATTTTGAAAGGTAAGTCAGTGCGGCCTCTGTTGAAGCCGTAACATCACGTCGGCCGTCGTACCACCAGTTCTGCTCTAAGCCTAAGTGTTTACCTGTGTAGGGCATAAATTGCCACAACCCTGATGCGGTAGCGTAGGAATATGCAAAAGGATCGAAGCCGCTTTCGATCATGGGAATAAGCGCTAGCTCGTGCGGAAGGCCGCGCTCGTCCAATTTTTCTAAAATAAAGTGTAAGTAAAGCTCACCCCTTTGGGTAACGGTGCTGACATGCTTGGGCCTTTTGTTGAACCAGGCTAAGCGTTTAGCGATGCGGGCATCAGCGTAATCGGGAAAGGTGAAACCGTTGCGGATACGGGGCCATATTTCTATGGGTTCTGGAACATCAAAGGCTTGAAGTTGATTGTCGTAAACTAAGCAGGGGTCTTCGTCGGCGAAGAAGGTATTCTCTGCAGGAATTTCGGCCGAGTCGGGAGTATTACCCTTCGTCAGTGATTGTAAATTCGGAACATTACAGCCTGTAGTGAATAAAACAGCAATAAGACTCAACGTATAAGTAGCGCGGCGCAAAAGCATGTAAAACCGTATCTGAGCAAAAGGGCGGACTATTCTATAGCAAAGCGCTTTAGTGTGCTTTTAGATGCCATTGTTTTACGGGCTTATTCACGCCGATATTTTAGTGGTTCTTAGGCTGAGTGTAATGGCGTTGCCGTTTGTGCTGCCTTAATAGGGGAGAGCGAGCCGGCCGCTATGGCCTTATAGTGCAGGCGTTGGCGGCGATTCCAGTAGAAGAGCGCTACGCTGCCCCGGAAGACTTCATCAATACCCATTGCTAGCCATATACCGATTAAACCATAGCCCAGATAAATGCCTAAAAGCCATGTTAGCGGGACGGAAAATAGCCACATTGCGCTAATTCCAAACACCGCAATAAACTGCGGATTACCTGTGGTTTTAATCGAGAACCCGACAATAAAGTTTAAAAGCCGGCCCGTTTCGCAAATAACCGCAAGCCCCATAACCGTAGTGCCGAGCGCTATAATTTCAGCGTTATTGGTAAATAGCCCCAGTAAAGTACCGGCCAGTAGGTACAGTATGGCAACCATAACTGTCACCAAAAGTAGACCAATGTACACGCCGCGGTGCAGCTCGCGGTGCATGGCTTCAAAATCTTTGGCGCCATACAGATGGCTTACTTTAAGTTGTACGCCAGCGGTTAGTGCGGAGCTAAAAAGCAGTACCAGAAATATTAAGTTAAAAGCATAAACCCGAGCGGCCAGCGCGATGTCGCCAAGGCTAACGACCATTCCGATAATGACCAGCTGACTAACATGCCAAGCCAAAGGCTCTAAGGCTGAGGGCACCGCAATTTTAAGGATAGGGCGCAACCATTGTTTGAACTCCGCGATCGAGATTATGTAGCTCACATCGATATGCGTGCGCCAGCGGATCGCCCAAATGGATACGGCTAAGTTAGTTGCCCAAGCTAAGCAAGTGGCAATAGCGACACCTTGTACGCCCAAAGCGGGGAAACCCAGCTTACCTTCTGTGAGTAGGGTGTTGAATACTATGTTAATGACTGTCATTGCGCCGGTGGCAATCATGTTCCACTGGGTTTTACCCTGCGATTGTAAAATGGCGCTGGCGCCAAAGCGTAGTGCTAACAGCAAGATGCCATACCCCAATGTTTTAAGGTAGATAGCGCCATAGATTGCGGACTCGCCGGTTAAACCCATCGTGACGGCAAAGGTGCTGGCAAAGTTCAGCAGTACGACGGCCACACCGCAGCCGGCTATAGCGCACAGCCACATTACCGCACCATAGGTTTTATCGAGATGGAGGGTATCTTTAGCGCCAAGCCGGTGCGATGCGACGGCACAGCCTGCGGTATTTAATGCGATAAAAAAAGTAAAACACATGGCCGCAATGGGAAGCACAGCGCCAACGGCTGCTGCCGCAGTATCGGATATGCGGCTTAAAAACCAGGCATCTACCACGTTGATCAAAAACACAAACAGTGTGTCGATAAAAATAGGCCAAGTTAGGCTAAAAAGGCTGCGTTCAATAACGGTTTTAGGTTGACTCATGCGTGGGGTATCGTTAAATCTTTGCTGGGGGAGAGTGGCCTTGGAGGTGCTGCACCCTTCGAATATTCGGCGCGCATTTTATCGGGTTGGTTGTATTTGTACTATGGTGTAGTTTGTCGAGGCTATGTCCAAAGCTATCATGTCCTCAAATTTACAGTGAAGGAGATTCGGTGCAAGACGAATTTTTATTGGGTGACGCCTCAAAAGAGCAAATTATTACTAAGCAATATGCGCCTGCTTTTGCTGACTATGCGATTCGAGTGGCAGGGGTAACGGATGTTGCTGATGCTTATCGCTGTGCACGCAAGCAGCAACGCTACCATATTCTAGTGTTGACGCTGGCTGGCGAAGGTGACTTGAAAACAGAGGCGGGTCGCTACACTCTTGGTCCTGGTAGCCTAGCGGTGGTGCATAGTCTTGTACCTTTCTGTTATCAAGTCGCGGCTGAAAGTTGGCATTTTTTGTGGTTTATATTAGAGGATGATTCCACTTGGGCCTTCCTTCACGACTTGCCTTCTCTGCCGGAAAACCCCAGGGTTGCCGAAGCTATTAAACCGCTGCTTTTGCTCTTGGCTGAGCCTATATCACAGGTGACTAAAAGCGCCATTACCCGAGAAATTTATCATTTACTGCTTGCAGCATTGCGCTCGCCAGTACCAGTAAATACGTTAAAAGAAAGGCTGGCTCGATTATTTTTGGCGGTAAATCAACAATTGCATTCGCCTTGGACGGCATCAGAGCTTGCCAAGCAGCTGCATTGTTCGCAACCGACACTGCACCGATATTGTCAGCAGGTTTATCACAAGACACCGCTGCAAATTGTTATTGATTTACGCATGCAGCGAGTACGGGTGCTATTGCGTGAAACGGATTGGAATCTAGACATTATTGCCGCCCAGGTGGGCTACAGTAGTGGCTTAAGCTTATCGAAAGCGTTCAAGCAAAAAACCGGTCAAAGCCCGATGAACTATCGTGAAGAATGACGTTTAGGGGCGAGGCAATAATAGATTGTCCAATTAGGCGCAGAGTTCTGCTTTCTCATCGAGGCACTTAAAGGGGCGCATGCCGGGGCCTATATGGACATAGGTCATTAGGATAACGCATGGAGCAGTTATCGAGGCATGTAACGCTTTAAGTAACGAAGAGGAGGAAGTAGAGAGCAAACATTAGTGGATAATGCATTATTTCCTCGTCCCTTATTCTCTGCTGGAGCTGATGCGGACACACAGTCTCATCTTCTTTCAATGAGTTTCAATGCAGCGAAATAGCCATCTTTACTAGGTTTTTGGGGGCTATCACGGTGCAGAGCAATGCGGTACTGGCTTATATGCTGAGCGGGATGGGGCTTGTTAGTGGCTTTTTAGTGGTGAGATCCCTAAAATGTGCGCCTCGAATTAAGCTATGGCCTATCAATTATGGAATCGTTAACTCTTAAGCCCTTAAAAACCGTACGCGGTGAAGTGACCCTGCCAGGCTCTAAAAGCCTGTCTAACCGCATACTCTTGTTGGCGGCTTTGGCTAAAGGGCAAACGCGCATCACCAACTTGCTGAACAGTGATGACGTTAATCACATGTTGAATGCCTTAACGCTATTGGGCGTAAGCTACGATTTAAGTGAAGATCGTACCGAGTGTACGGTCAATGGCCTAGCGGGTCCTTTTGATGTTAATGCCGCGACCACGTTATTTTTAGGCAATGCTGGGACGGCGGTAAGGCCGCTAACAGCAGCCTTATGCTTGAGTGGTGGTAGTTTTGAAATTACGGGCGAGCCAAGGATGTATGAGCGCCCAATCGGCGATTTGATCGACGCCATGGCACAGCTAGGTGCAGAGGTGACTTACCTAAAAGACGAAGGTTTTCCACCGTTAAATATTGAAGGCAAAGCACTGACCGGCGGAAAAGTGAGTATTCGCGGTAATATCTCTAGCCAATATTTAACGGCGCTTCTGATGATTGCCCCTTTATTGAAAAGCGACTTAGAAATTCAAGTTGAAGGTGAGCTCGTTTCTAAGCCTTATATCGATATTACTCTAGATACCATGGCAAAATTTGGTATTAACGTCGCTAATAACAATTATCAAAGCTTCGTGGTGAAGGGCGGTCAAACGTACACGGCAGCAGGGGAGATTATGGTTGAAGGTGATGCCTCTTCGGCCTCTTACTTTTTAGCCGCTGCTGCGATTGGTGGTGGACCCGTTAGAGTCCACGGTACTGGCAATGCTAGCGTGCAAGGCGATGCGGCATTTGCCCGCGTGCTTGAGCAAATGGGTGCGAAGGTTGAATACAGTGACTGCTGGATAGAAGTAACCGGGACCGGCGAATTAAATGGTGTTGATGTCGATTTAAATCACATACCTGATGCCGCAATGACAATAGCTACAGCCGCACTATTTGCAAAAGGTCCAACGTGTATTCGCAATATTTATAACTGGCGCGTAAAAGAAACCGATCGTTTAAATGCGATGGCAACAGAGTTACGTAAGGTGGGCGCAATAGTCGACGAGGGCGAAGATTATATTCACATTACACCGCCTTCAGCATTAACGGCTGCGGCAATTGATACCTACGACGATCACCGCATGGCAATGTGTTTTTCGTTGGCGAGTTTTGGTGATGCTGAAATTACTATTAACGATCCCAGGTGCACCTCGAAAACCTTTCCCACGTATTTTGATGAATTTGCAAAGTTACGTGTAGAGTAAAAGCAGTTCTTTACTTGGTATAAAAAAGCCCCAGTGTTTAGCTGGGGCTTTTTTTGTTTACGTCAATGTGAAGCCTGTTCGTGGATTGCACTGGAGAGGGTGATGGGATAGTGCTTTCGGTGTAAGATCGCATTACTGAACGATGCGCAGCCTTTCGATAAAGGCCGTTTAACGAGATATCACACAGGCTTCCTTTTCATGGCAAAACCACTGACAAACTTATCAATTCGAGTCAATATCCCTGAAGAGAAAGAATACGTTGTCAAAAAAGAGGTAGAGATCCTTTGGGGGCGTATTTGGGGTGCTGGCATCGGTGTACTTGTTTTCATCGGAGTGATTGTGGGTGCGTTGTTAGCCTTTGGTAGTGACGATGCGGCTTTTCAGCCGGTAAAATCGCCTGAATTACGGGTTGCTGATAAATTTATTGCTGAAGCACCAGTGGCTCCGGTGAAGATAGTTCCGGTTGCTGTTGCTGGTGTGGTGAAACCCTTGCCGGCTGAAGTGCCGGTTGTAACGATGTCGCCAGGGCTTCAGTCTCAGGGCGTTGCCAGCAATATTGATATGACTACGCCGGCTTTAGTGGCTGAAGTTGCTCCGCTAGAGATTATTGAAGCCAAGGTGGAGGTTGCACAGACGTTAGCGGCCAGCGACCTTGTGCCTGCGACGGTAGCAACACATTCGGAGCACTTGTTACGCGCTGCTTTAACAACTGAAATGAAAGGGCGGCAGCCTGCGAAGGGTGCGCCAGCAGTATTGCAGGTGTCGCAAGGGGAGCTATTAACGGTGTATTTCTTTACCGAGCTTAAAGGCTTGCGAAAGCAAACGGTACACTATGATTGGTTTCGTAACGAAAAGCGTGTAGCTAGAGTGAAAATTCGCCCACGGTTCGATACGACGGGAAATTTTTCGAGTAAATACATTGATCGGAATATGCGTGGCCAGTGGCGCGTTGTGGCTAAAACGGCTGGCGGTGAGTTGCTCGCTACAGCGCAGTTTGAAGTGCGTTAATACTGAGCTTTCAGGTTTTATGCTTACTGTGTAGTGGAAATTTTTATCCCCATTAGTCTGCGTGCTAACGGGGGGGGGCTTTTTTACAGATGCTTTATTACACTGAGAAAGAGGCTCCGCAGCCGCAAGTAGAGCTAGCGTTGGGGTTTTCGACAATAAAGCGGGAGCCTTGTAGGCCTTCTTTGTAGTCGACGCGAGCGCCAACCAGATAGGGGTAGCTCATTGGGTCGACGACAACACGTACGCCCTCTTTTTCGATAAGCGTATCTTCTTCGTCGAGATCTTCGTCAAAACTGAAGCCGTATTGAAAACCCGAGCAGCCACCGCCGGTGACATAAACACGCAATACAAGATTGGGGTTTTCTTCCTCTTCAACCAAGCTGCGGACTTTGGCGATCGCGTTCTCGGTGACTTGAATGGGAGTAGGGGTATAGCTTTGCGCTGAACTCATATCGGCCTCAACTGTAGATGGTTGTCGATTATTGTAAAGTTGAGTGTTTTAGTCAAGTATTCTTAATTGTGGTAGTGCTGAAGGCTAAAAGGCTGGCGCATTAAGTGCCAGCCCATAGCTACTAGCTTAGGGTGCTGGTTTGGCTTTTGCGGAGGCGATATTCTCAACTTTCTTAGCGTTGTCCGCTTTTTCATCAAAATGAACAAGGCTGCCATTCACTTGCGACCCTTTGACCATCTCGATGATGTTGTAGTAAACGTTGCCTTGGATAACCGCTTTTGATGCAAGCTCAATGTGTGCTGTTGAGCGAACGTCACCGCAAACTTTACCGTTGATTACGGCTGCGGGTACGCGTACTTCGCCTTCAACGCTACCTCTGTCGTGAATAACCAGGCGCGCTTCTTTGCCGCCTTCGGCGATAACATTACCGACGACTTGGCCTTCAATTTGTAACTCGCCAACAAAATGAATGTCGCCAACGACTTTAGTGCCGCGTGAGATCAGAGTGTGGTTGCTGCCGTGGTCTACTTCTTTTTTGGATCCGAACATAATTCCCCCTAGTGTGCTGACCAATCGTAATTTTTTGTGATGGTCGTGTTCTTTTTATCGGTCACATTAAGTTGAACGGTGACCTGCTCTGGTACAAAATTTTTCGGTAGGGCAAAAGTGCCTGTCAGTGTTTGAAAATACCTGAACTTCACTTTGAGCTTGGTTGCACTCTTTGAGTCGTTTGAGTCGTTAGCATTTTCTTTGACCGCTATATCACTATAGTTGTAACTCGTGGCCTTGTTATTCTCTTCACCCTCAATGGTGATGCTTACGTGACCCTTGATCCAGTCGGTATGCTTGGCGAGCTGCTTGGCCACTAGCTTAAATTGGTATTGATTTTCTGCGTCTGTTTTGGTGAGTTCCCACTCTCCAATTGCAGGCCCTTTACCGCCTTTTTCTGGACTCATGATATTGCGATAAAAGTTGTTTTCTTCCTGTGTTTTTTGCAAGGCTGTTTTTAACTCTAGAACCTCTTGCCGGACTGCTTCACTGGATTTTCGATCAACTTCAGCGCCTGTTTCGGTGTTAATCAGTTGCTGCGCATATTCACTGTTGTTTGTTTCTAAGGCATCCACCTTTGCCACATTTTCAGCCAGCATTGTTTCCAGTAACGCTTGCCTCGTGGCACCTTGCTGGAAGCCGTATTGATGGGCGCTGAAGGCTGTTGCCGCTAGCGCTAATACGGTAAAGCAGCGAATAGACCACTTCAATATGGGGCGGTGGCGAACCACCACCATGCGGTGTTGCTTGCTTGCTTTTACTGTTGCCATAGTTTGTTCGCTTTATGGCAGCAGTGAAGCAAAATGTAAGCCGCAACTTTCATCTAGCCCAAACATAATGTTCATGTTTTGAATGGCTTGCCCGGATGAGCCTTTAGTGAGGTTGTCTTCGACAACAGTGATCACGGCTGTGTCCCGACCTTGGGGTTGGTGAACGGCAATGCGGCAGATATTGGTGCCTTTCACTGTGCGTGTTTCGGGTAGGCTGCCTGCGGGTAGTACGTCCACAAAAGGTTCATTTTTATAGGCGTCTTCAAAAAGTTGCTGCAAGTTAGTGCTTTTATCTTTGAGTGTGGCAAAAAGTGTTGCGTGAATGCCGCGGCTCATAGGAATAAGATGAGGGACGAAAGTGAGTTTAATGCCTTCTTGGCCGCCACTGAAGTCGGTTAATAGTTGCTCGATTTCTGGTAGGTGGCGGTGGCCATCAACGCCGTAAGCTTTAAAGTTTTCGCACACTTCGGCTTGTAGCATTCCCACTTTAGCACCGCGTCCTGCGCCGCTGGCGCCGCTGGCGGCACTAGCGATAAGGTGTTGCGTGTCTACAACCCCTTTTTCAATTAAGGGTTTAAAGCCCAATAAAATAGCGGTGGGGTAACAGCCGGGGCAAGCTATTAGGCGTGCACTTTTAATGGCTTCGCGGTTAAATTCAGGTAAGCCGTAAACGGCTTCGCCGACCCACTTCTTGGCGCCATGATCTTGGTTGTACCATTGCTCCCACAGTGCAATATCGCGAATACGAAAGTCGGCGGATAAATCAATAATCTTTGCGCCGCCGTCTAAAAGCTCGCCGGCGGAGGCTTGCGCTACACCGTGTGGTGTTGCAAAAAAGATGACATCGCAGGCCAGTAAGGTCTCGTTATTTGGGGCGCTAAAATAGAGGTTGTCGTAGTGACCGCGAAGGTTTGGGAATAGCTCGGGTACGGCGCGACCGTCTTCAGCGCGTGAGGTTATTACGCTCACTTCAGCTTCGGGATGGAGGGTTAATAATCGGAGCAATTCTACGCCGGTGTAGCCTGTACCACCGACAATACCTACTTTAATCACGGTTCACCTCATGTATTTGTGGGAGTCGAATTTTACATATCGTTGTGCGTTTATTCCGCTAAACTAGCTTATATTCGTAATGCATACCGAATAACGATGCTGATTTTGCGTGCTAAGCCTGTTTATTAGGCGTATTGCGCGTAAACTGACGTGTTGATGCGCGCGCCGCTGCGTATGGTAATGACCTTTCACCTAAAACAAAAGCTATATCACCATGCCCCACTCCTTTGCTAAATGGGTGCAACGCGCTAATAGCGCGATTGTTCATTTCCGACATTCCCTTTCTTATATCGATGCTTTACCGCAGCTTACCTTTTTAGGCTTGGTGATTGGCCTTTTTACGGGCCTGATCATTGTTTGCTTTAGGTTGTTTATTGAGTGGCCGCTAGAGCAGTTTATGCCCAATGGCGCCGAGAGCTTTGAGCAGCTAGCGGCTAGTACGCGGACGTTTATGATTTTTGGCGGGGCATTTTTTCTGTGGTTGTTTTTGCGTGCAATGGGCCCAGAGGCCTCGCAGGTAGGCGTTGGACATGTATTGCATCGCCTGCATAATTTTCAGGGGCGGCTGCCCAAACGAAGCTGGTTTACACAGTTTGTGGGCGGTGTTATTTGTTTGCTCAGTGGTTTTTCGGTTGGCCGCGAAGGGCCGGCGGTACATCTGGGCGCGGGTTGCGCCAGTCAAGTCGGCAATTGGTTAAAGTTGCCCAATAATAGCCGGCATACTTTAGTGGGCTGTGGCGTTGCTGCCGCTATATCGGCCTCTTTTGATACCCCTATGGCTGGCGTTATTTTCGCCATGGAGGTTATTGTTATGGAATACACAATTATTGGTTTTGTGCCTGTGATTATGG
>NZ_CEXWTU010000152.1:0-12070 GCF_982758155.1 Marinagarivorans sp.
GGCTATTGCAAATATTTTTAACGAAGGCAATCGTGCACCCAGGAATTCAAAAACGGGAAGTTATTCAGTGCACACCCCTAAGAGCGATAATTGTAAAAAGCCCTCAAGCCTCTGGTTTGGGGGCTTTTTATTGCATGCGTAGAACACTTTTTTTTTTGACTGATGTAGGTAGAATGGCGGCATTAATAAATGTAGGAAATCGTTACATGCAAAAGATAGTAGGAGTCGCGCTAGGAGTGGTGGTTGCGGCAATGCTTGGTGGTTGTTCGAGTACGCCAGCAGCGAATGGAAATGATCCGTGGGAAGCTGCGAATCGCACAGTTTTCAAATTTAATGACTCTCTCGATACTTGGGTCGCAAAGCCGGTTGCAAAAAGCTACCGCTATGTGTCTCCTGGTTTTGTTGAAACGGGGGTCAATAATTTTTTCGATAATATGGGAGAAGTACCTAATATTATTAATGATTTGCTACAAGCTAAATGGGGACAGGCGGGGCACGATAGTGCACGTTTATTTTTAAACACCTTCGCGGGGCTAGCCGGGCTAGTTGACGTTGCTACAGAGGTCGGTTTAGAAAAAAGCCAAGGTGAGGATTTTGGGCAAACATTACAGGTGTGGGGAGTGCCTAGCGGTCCTTATGTGGTATTGCCTATATTGGGCCCCTCCACGTTAACGGATACTGTCGGCTTACCTGTTGATTGGAATACCTCCCCTCGTACCTATATTCCTAACGAGCGGATTCGTTATGCGGCGACAGCATTGGATTATGCGAATGCGCGCGCTAACTTACTTGATGCAGAGGGGCTTCTCAGCGGCGATAAATATTTGTTTTTCCGAGAAGCCTATTTGCAAAATAGGCAGTTTTTGGTTAAAGATGGCGCTATTACGGACGACTTTGGTGGCGATCTTGATGATTTCGATGATTTTTAGCCTTGTTGATGGTTAGTACCTAACGCCAACAAGGTAGTTGCTTTTTGTGTTAGAAGGCTGATTTCGAACCACCATGCCCTTAGAGCTAAAAACAGGGGCGTGCCCGTATCGAGAGTGAATGAATACTTCGACCTCTTCGTTCATGGTTAGAGCTTGCTGCATTTCTAATAGCGCGCCGCCGCCACTTAAATTGTGGCAAAAACCTACGATTTTTTCACCAGCGGCATTAACGACTAAGGCTTCAGTGTTAATAAGCATTCGAATGAAATCACGTTTCTCGTCGTAATTGCGTGCACTTAATTGAGTTGGGTTTTGGTTGTGATGGGTGTTGCTAGCAAGAGTTGATTCTGACATGAGGCTACCCTTTGAACTGAAACGTTAACGCACATACGCGGTTCAACCACTCATCTGTAAAACGTCTGCCAATAGGCTGGCGTTTTCGGCGCGGTTAAAAGTATAAAGCAAGTAGCGATCCCTTTTCTCATTTAGAAGATATCTTATGTGTAACGGCGCTACTATTGGCGCCACTTTAATTACACTGTAGTGGCTTGCACCGACGTACTAGAGGGAGTAGTGTGGGCGCCTAAATGGCAGGTTTTATCCTGTCAAGTGGCTCGGTAGTTGTGATACGTGAACGGTTATAAGGTATTTCGATGGGGCATAAAGTTTGTCGGTGAATCACGCCTTAAGTGCGAAAGCTGTTGATAAAACGGTAGTTCTTCTTATCGATGATGATCTTGCTACGCGTGATCGCTTAGCTTCGTATCTCCGTAAGTGCGAACTGTGTGTTGAGGAGTTCGACTCAGCGTTGTCTGCACGTGATTACCTGCTAAAAAACAAGGCCCATGTTGTTATTACCGATTTGCGCCTGCCAGAATTCAATGGTCTTGATTTACTTCGAGCCATTAATGACTTGAGTGCCCCCCTCCCTGTTATTCTTATGTCCGGTATCGGTAATGTCTCGGATGTGGCGCAAGCGTTACGATTGGGCGCTGCAGACTATCTCATTAAACCCATACTTGATTTTGACGTTGTTATTCACTCGGTAAACCGTGCCCTGCAAATGTTAGTTTTGCAGCAGGAAAATGATGCTTACAAAGCTCGTCTCGAAAGAGTTAATCGAGAACTAAAAGATCACGTTCAGCTTCTGGAGCGTGATCAACAGGCCGCAAAGCTTGTACAGAGTAACTTATTGCCTATGACGCCCTTAACCTTTAGCGGGATTGAGCTAAGTCATCGCGTTTTACCATCGCTGTATCTAAGCGGTGATTTTGTGGATTATGGTTATTTGCATCGGCGTTATGTGGCTTTCTATTTGACCGATGTTTCTGGTCATGGGGCTTCGTCTGCTTTTGTGACTGTTTGGTTGAAGCAATTGGTACGCCGCTTGTTTCGCGAACGCCAGATGTTTAACACTGAAGATGGCTTCAATACCGCGCCTGCCGAGCTGCTGGATGTTGTGAACCGAGAGCTGATGCAGTCGCGTTTCTTCTCTCACCTGACCTGTGTGGTTGGCGTGATTGATACCGAAACACTGGAGATGTGTTACGTGCTAGCGGGTCACTTGCCGCTACCGATTATCATTTCGCCGGATGGGCGGGCAGAGTATTTAAAGGGTAAGGGAAAACCTGTAGGTTTGTTTGAGGATGCTCAGTGGGTGGTTAATAAGGTTCAGCTTGAAAAAGGGTTCCAGTTAGTCATGTTCTCCGATGGTATTTTGGAAACGCTACCGGAAGAGGATCTTATCGATCGTGAAAAGGTATTATTGGATGCTATGCAGGGAGTAACATCATTATTGTCATTAGATGAAATTGCTAGCAGATTGCAACTAGACTGTAATCAAGAGGCTCCGGATGATATCGCCATGGTTTTGATTAAGCAATTATCGGTGTAATGAGTAAATGGTAGGGCAGATTTCAGTAGCAAGCGATGCGGGAACTTATGCTATCCGAATGACGGGGGATGTTCGCATGGTTCTGTGCCTCTCTTTTGATAAATTCATTCGTGCGATGTTTGAGGACCCTCAGTTTGATTCGGTGGTATTTGATCTAAGCTTGGCTGAAGCCGTTGATAGCACAACATTAGGGTTGATGGCTAAGATTGCCTTGCGGTGCCGTAAAGTGGGGGTGCCGAGGCCCGTATTAGTCGTAACTGCTGCGGGTATGGTTCGGTTACTGGAAACTATGGGATTCGAAGAGATTTTTGTTATTACTCGCAGTATTGGTCAAAGTTTGGATTTTGCCGAGTGCTTAAACTGTGAGGGCGGCTCAGAAGAAAGTTTTAAGCAGCGTGTTATCGATGCTCATAAGGTATTAATATCGTTAAATGAGCACAATCAGCAGGCTTTTAAAGAGCTAGTCGAGACGCTTGAGAAGGGATCGTAGTTTTTGTGTGAGATATTTTAGCGGGTCACCCTGTGTATATGAGGGGTGCCTTCATTGGTATTTTGAGTGTGTGCCACTCATTAATAAATAATAAAAGAAAAGACAATGCTCAGTTTGCTTCTTAAAACAGAAAAAAAACTCCTTGCGCTCGTTGTGGTGACGATTCTGGCGATTGTCCTGCGCCCGTGGATCTTGGTTTCGAGTCATGTAATTGATCCGCGTGATGATCATACGCGCCGCATCTATGATGACGTACTTAATGGTGGTTTTAGCGAGGCGCATTGGGTTGATCAGCCGAATGGGCAGTGGAAATGCATTATAAAAGGGGGGTACCAATATCCTTTTTGTGGTTATGAACTGTACTTAAATAATAGCTTTGTCGAAGGGGTAGATTTAAGTTCATACCGATCAATGCGGCTTTTACTGGATTACGATGGGCCTGCAGACACTATACGTATTTTATTGCGTAACTATGACGTCGCATACAGTAAGGATGACGATTTAAAGTCAACCAAATACAATGCGATAGAGTTCGAAAAAGAATTATTAGAAGAAAATGTTTTTTTAGAACTTAGCTTTTCCGATTTCTCTGTCGCGGATTGGTGGCTGCAAATGCACAGCGTGCCCTTAAGGCATTCCTATTCAGACTTCAGAAATATTGTGATTATTGAAATACAAACGGGTTCTGGGATGCATCCTGGCGAGCATAACTTCAAGGTAAGGGGCATTGAGTTCGAGCGTCAAATTATCTCAGCGGAAAGCTGGTACTTGCTGATTATATTGTGCTGGATTGCCGCCATATTAAGCTTTTTGATTTTTCGAGTATTTAGTCTGAAGCAGGAGTTGATGAGCCATCAGCGCAAAGAAAGCGAGCTTACGCAGCTCAATACGCTGCTTGATAAACAGGCCAAGCATATGGAAGTTCGCGCCAAACGGGACCCGCTGACAGGCGCGTTTAATCGAGAAGGGGTGGAAGAGTCTCTTGTTGAGGCCTTGAATGAGTGGCATGTCAGCTCGAAGCATCTTTCTATTGTTCTGCTGGATTTAGATCATTTCAAACAGATTAATGATACCCACGGCCATGCGGCGGGCGATAAGGTTTTGGTTGAGTTATCCACATTAATTACCAGCAATATTCGGTCGAGTGATCGCTTTGCCCGCTGGGGTGGTGAAGAGTTTTTGTTAGTTTGCCGAGATAGCGAGCTGAAAGAAACCACATCGCTTGCTGAAAAGCTAAGGGGATTGATCGAAGAGCATGCTTTTAATGGGAGTGCTCAGGTAACCGCGAGTTTTGGTGTGGCATCGATCAATGTAGATGAAAATTTAGAAGGTTTGTTTAAGCGAGCAGATGAAGCATTATATGAGGCGAAACGAACAAGCCGTAATCGAGTCGTCGCTTCTGAAAACTAAGGGGCGGTATTGGATGAGTGCATTAAAAGACATGACTTTCCATGAATTTAAAAAGCAGC
The DNA here is from genome assembly GCF_982758155.1 of Marinagarivorans sp. Taxonomy (NCBI): domain Bacteria; kingdom Pseudomonadati; phylum Pseudomonadota; class Gammaproteobacteria; order Cellvibrionales; family Cellvibrionaceae; genus Marinagarivorans; species Marinagarivorans sp. The sequence goes on from NZ_CEXWTU010000152.1 coordinate 4,783, forward strand.
GCGAACAGTCGCTTGATGAGAAATAAAGGTGATTTTGTGATTGCCTTACTTGGGCTTCAGTCTGCATTTTGATACCTTAACTGGATTTACGCTGGCATCTTCACATGGGTTTAGGTATACGAATCATTAATCGCTTGATGGGCCCCAACTTACTGGTTGTGGCTTTTGTGGCCTTATTGATGAGTACGTTGCCCTTGCCCAGCTGGCTCCATTCTATCAATCAACAGCTTGACCGCTTACTGTTAAGCGCTGCCATTGATTTTGTTGATCTCCCTTCCCCGCGAACACCGATTACTGTGATTCACGTTCCTGATGTCGAGTACGAGGCGTGGTTATCTGATATTGCAGGCGCTGATGCATTATTTAAGTTGATTGAAAAATCATCATCGGTGCAACCACAAAATAGCATTAAGTCTATCGCTGAAGAGTCTCCGATAGGTCTTGGTCAGCTTCCCTCCTTGTCTGTTAATCTTTCTTCTGATCAAACACAATCTGGTGCTAATGACGCTGTAATGCCTTTGGTGCTTGGCATCATTGCAGAGGAGCCGCTGACTTTTATCCAAGGGCGGGCTGAGAAACTTTTGGGTGTATGGTCGGATAGCAACACGGTTCAGCCATCAGCGCTACGCTCTGCCATAAGAGCGACGGCGACTGATCGCGACGTACTGATGGCGACGCTTCGCGAGCGAGCCGTTGTTGGGATTGGTGGGCGAATATCCAGCCACGGAGAGTTAGTGGCTATTGAGCGAGGCGCTATGGCGATGGGGCGAATATCTGCCCCTTGGCTAAAACATTTATGGCCTTTGGCGCCTTTTCCTTCAAGACTAAAGCGCGGCGCACACAAAGCGTTTTCGGCACCTGTTGAGCATTTACTGCTTCCCCCTCGCGGCGCCATTAATCAACCTTTGTTTGTTGAATTGAATGATGAGGTCCGTGAATCGTTTGTCTTACGATTATTACGGACCGGCGATAGCTTGTTGGCGGCTACGACTACGCAATCTTTGCCTGTGTGGCAGCAGGGGCGCAGTATCGTATCCGGTGAGTCTCAAACGCGTAACTTTCCAGTGACTTATGACGGTTCAATTGTCCCCTTGTACGGCGATGCTGGCATTAAGGCCCCAACGGTTCAATTGACGCTGGCAGCGGCTCAGCGTTCGGAGGCGTTAACGGGCTGGGTGTTGCTGGGGCGCAACGAGAGCGAAGAACTGCGCGCTACGGCCCAGGTTTTGGCTGCGCTCGGGGACGGCGCTTACATCACGACCCCTTATTTTTTTCCATTACTTAAATACACGCTTCTTGCCCTATTACTGTTGTGGTCCTTACTTATGTTGCCGCGAGTGAGTACGGTGGTATTTGTATTTTCAGGGTTGAGCATCATTATTATTTTTGCTTTGGTACAAATATTGTTACCTAGCTTATTGAATTATTGGGTGCCGTTGGGAATGATGATTACGGCTACAGCGATTATTTATGGGCTAAGTGCTGCTGCCAGAGTGAAAAGAAATGTGCGTTTATTTCAAACGCAAGAGGCTCGTTATTGGGCCTTGCAGTCGGCAAAATTAAATTATGACGCTGCGCGATACGAGCAGGCATTGCTCGCTATACAGCGGGTGCCCTTGAGTTCGGAAACCATCAAGTGGTACTACCGTATTGCTGATGCGTTATTGGCGAATAACGCTCCTAAAAAAGCTTTGCCTGTATGGCAGATGCTCTACAAAAAAGCGCGTAAATTTCGCGATGTTAAACAGAAAATAAATGCTTGTGAGGCGGCAATTTCACCGCTTGTAAAAATTCCTGAAGCGCCCGATAAAACGCAGGTTGTGTGCGTAACAACCAGTATTGAAACGTTGGGGCGTTATCAAGTGCGCAGTGTTCTCGGGCACGGTGGTTCGGGCGTTGTATACCAAGGGTTCGATCCCGTTATTTCTCGTGATGTAGCACTGAAAACTTTAAATCTCAATGTGTTTAGCGTCGAGAATCAAAACAAAGTTAAAAATCGCTTTTTAACGGAAGTTAAAACCATAGGCAAGCTATCTCACCCGAATATTGTAGCGGTCTATGATGTTGGTCAGCAAGATCATTGGGCGTATATCGCTATGGATTTAGCAAAGGGAAAGCCTTTAACCGAGTACCTAGTGGAAGGCCAATTACTGCCTATTGCTGAAGTTTATTGGATTGGTTTAAAAGTCGCTGAAGCTTTATCATTTGCGCATCAGCAAAACGTAGTTCATTGCGATATCAAACCTGGCAATATTATTTATGATCGCGATAGCGGCGATGTTAAGGTTACTGATTTCGGCATTGCTAAATGGCTAGATGAAGCCCATACCGAAACCGGCGAGATTATGGGCAGCCCTTTGTATATGGCGCCCGAGCAATTACAGGGGCGCCCCGTGGCCGAGCAAACAGACTTGTTTAGTTTGGGGGCAACTCTATATCAATTATTAACTGGCGAGCCACCTTTTAATGGTCGCAGTATTGCCGAAATTCAGCAGGCTGTTTTGCACTCTCGCCCCGTAGCGGTGCGCTCAATGCGTACGCAGTTACCCGCAAGTGCTGCACGCATTGTTAACCGCGCGCTAAAAAAGAAAACCAGCGAGCGTTTTAGTAGTGCATCGGATATGGCTTTTACGTTGAATAAAGCCATAATACGAGACTTCAAAGATGAAGCTAAAGATTGGCGATTGCTATAGCCGTAGACGGTGGAGTAAGACGCTTCCTATCAATAGAATAAAAAGGTAACCCTATGCCTGCGGTACTTGCACAATTAGTCGATGGCGTGATCGTACATCGCTTTGAGATAAATCTAGGTTTCACCACTATTGGCCGTAAACCCGATAATGATATCGTGATTCAAGACCCTGCCGTTAGTGGCGCCCATGCCCATATTATTGCAGAGCAAAATAAAGATTTTGTCGATTATATTGATATTTTTGTTGAAGACTTTGGCAGTACCAATGGCACTTTTGTGAATGATCTGCCAGCACAAAAGAAACATAAATTAGTCCACAACGATGTGGTGCGTATTGGTTTTAATGATTTCAAATTTTTAGATGATGAAAATGCTGATATGACGCGTACGATTCATATGGCATCAACCGACGATCTTTAATTTTAAATTTAAGGCGTTTTTTACCGTGCAGAGCCGGTTCCCAAACTGGCGTAACGGTAATATTTGATGCTGTCACTATTACCTCTCTTGTTGCTTTTGCTTGAGCAAGCCTTCGAGCGGTTGCCAAATGATCTCTAAAATTGCACTTTGTGCTGCGCTATTGGGGTGAAGTCCATCGGCCTGCATTAGCGCGGGGTTGCCTGCAACCCCTTCCAATAAAAAGGGGACTAATGCTGTTTGGTGTTGCGCTGCAAGGTCCTCGAATTGTGCGAAAAAAGGCTCTATGTAGCGCCTTCCCAAGTTAGGCGGTAACTTTATGCCGACCAGTAAAACCTCGGCTCCGCTTTTTTGTGCTTGTGTAATGAGCGTTGATAGATTTTTTTTGATTAAGCTTAAGGGTTTACCTTGTAGGCCGTCGTTGGCGCCCAGTTCTAGAATAAGGATATCTGGTTGTTGTTGCAGTAAGCCAGCTTGCATTTGTAGGCCTGCATCAGTGGTGGCGCCACTGACGGATGCGTTTATAACGTTCACACGGGGGTGGCTTGTCTCGAGTTTTTTACTTAACAAATGTGCCCAGCTTTCATGTTGCTTGAGTCCGTAACCGGCACTTAGGCTGTCACCGATGATACCTATCGTTAATTCTGTATCCTCTGCCTTTAAGGGTGAATTAATGTCAGCATTGGCAGTCATAGGCGATAAGGTTAAAGCCATAAAGACTAGTGTGCCTAAAAGCATCGCAATGCTTACTGAGGTGCGGCTTGGAGTCTCCTCGAGTAAACGCAGTGGTGTTTCGGTTAACTTTATCGGCTTTAAATCATTCATATTCATTAATATCTTTGTGAGAATTACATGCTTCAAGTGATAGGCCTCAACCACTTTTTACCGGGGCAGACGAGTGGTGCGCCCTTATTGGACCAGTTGTGTTGCAGTATAGAAGCCGGTGAATCGGTTGCCATTGTTGGGGCTTCTGGCTCAGGCAAGTCGACATTATTAAGCTTTCTTGCGGGGTTAGATACTCCTGCTACTGGAAAAGTTCTTATTGCTGGGCAAGATATTACACCGATGACCGAAGAGCAGCGTGCCAGATTACGGGCAGAGCAGGTCGCGTTTGTTTTCCAGAACTTCCAATTAATTGATGGTTTAACGGCGTTGCAAAATGTGTGTTTGCCAATGGAAGTGAAGGGAATCGCTAAGCCTGAAATAAAGGCAAAGGCTTGGCTTGAACAGGTTGGGCTTGGCCATCGTTTGCAGCACAAGCCGAATGCGCTTTCGGGCGGCGAGCAACAACGTGTTGCGTTGGCTCGCGCGTTTGCTTGCGATGCACCATTGTTATTTGCCGATGAGCCGACAGGAAGCTTGGATACAAATACGGGTACAGCTATTGCTGATTTGTTGTTTTCCCTGTGTCAGCAAAAGCAGCAAACGCTGGTGTTGGTGACACATGATGAGCGTTTGGCGCAGCGGTGTGATCGGGTTTTACGATTACGTGATGGTAAATTGTTTGATAGTCAAAAGGAAAGTGCCTGTGTCAGCGAATGATGTTGCTGTTGGGGGCGGCTCGCGGGTTAGAGCGGTTGCGATATTGGCTTTGCGGCTGCTATGGCAGGGTGCCGGTGGTCGTAGTGCAGTTATGTTGGTGTTATCACTGATTGTTGCTGTGGCGGTTGTTGCGACCCTCACGTTAACCACCGATCGTTTACAGCGGCTAATTTATTCTAAGGCAAGCCATTATTTAGCGGCGGATGCTAGAGTATCCGGTTCGTTGCCTATTCCCGCTCAGTGGTATGCGAGCGCGCAGGAATTGGGTGTCGAAACGGCATCGGCAAGTACTTTTCGGGCGATGTTGTTTGGTTCTGATGAGTCAATGCAGTTGGGTGCCGTAAAGGCGGTGTCGTCAGAATATCCCTTGAAAGGGGATTTACTGGTGGCTGACGTGCCTTTTGCGCAAGGCGTTGCGCATCTTTCCGGGCCGCAGCCTGGCGAGGTCTGGTTAACGTCTCGGCTTTTTGCCGCGCTCGATATCGCGGTAGGTGATTCGCTAAGCATTGGCGATGCGGACTTCGTTGTTACTAAAGCGTTAATACAAGAGCCTGATAGCCCTCAAAGTATTATCGGTTTTGCACCTCGTGCGTTGATTCATCAAAATGATGTTGAGCGCACAGGTGCTATCGCGTTAGGCAGTCGGGTGAATTACAGCATGACATTGGTCGGTAATTTAACGGCCATAAGCGCACTTGAAGAACGGCTAGCCAGTGAGCTAGGAAGCCATTTTAAGTGGCGCTCTGCTGGCGAAGGCGACGGCCCCGATGCGGGTGTTTTTCAGCGCATTACGAATTACGTGATGCTGGTTGCTGCATTGGCTTTGGTTTTAGGGGCGGTAGCCATTGCATTGGCCGCGGATGAATTTGCGCGCAGCCAATATCGTAATGTGGCGCTGTTAAAAACATTGGGTTTGGCGCCGCGTGCAGTATTGCAGGTGTTTACCTGGCAGTTATCGGTATTGGCGGCTTTGGGGGCGGCTGTTGGCCTATTACTGGGTTGGCTTTTTCAGTTGGGGCTTTTAAAGCTGATTGAAGATTTAATGCCGAATTACTTACCCCCACCCGACTGGACGGCCTTTGCGATTCCCGTGTTGAGTGGAATCGCAATATTACTGTTATTTGCCGGTCCACGATTTTGGCAGCTACACAAAGTGGTGCCAGCGGCGGTGTTACGTGCCCAAGCCATGCCCACCAAGACTGCACATTGGTGGATGGGGTTGGCGGCTATTATGGTTTTGGTGGCCTTGTTAACGCGGCATATTACCTTAACGCTTTTTGCATCAGTCGCTTTGATCGTCGCTTTTTTTGCTGTTCGACTTATTGTTATCGGCAGTTTTGGTGTTTTAAGGCGATGGCATACGCATTCAAAAGGTGCAGTGCGCTTGGGGTTAGGGCAATGGTTAAACTACCGGGACCAAAATGCGACCCAGGCGACAGTTTTTGGTTTGATTTTTATGGTGTTGTTTAGTGTTTACAGTGCACGTACGCATTTACTTTTGGCATGGCAGCAGCAAATACCGGAAGGTGCGCCGAATCATTTTATATTTAATATTTACGATCATCAAAAAAGTGATGTTAAAACCTTTGTCGAAACTAATGCGCAAAATACCTCCCCTTTTTATGCCATGACGCGGGGGCGTGTGGTGCAAGTTAATGCTATTGAATGGAAGGAGCAATTAGACGCCAGTCCGCATGAGCAAAAAATGAATTATGAAAGAGAGCTTAATTTAACCTGGTCCACCGAATTGCAAGATGATAACGAAGTGGTTTCGGGGCAGTGGTGGAATAGTGTGGCTGACGATTCACCGTTGTTAATTTCTATCGAAAAAGATTATGCCCAAGGCGCTAATATTGTTGTTGGCGATAAGTTGGTGGTGAGTTTGTCGGGGCAAAGCGTTACGGCGGAAGTGTCTAATATCCGATCCTTAAGTTGGCAGAGTATGCGGCCTAACTTCTTTATTATTTTTAACCGTAAACCCTTGCCTTTTGTCGCGAGTAATTGGATTACAAGTTTTTATTTAGCCGAGGAAAACAAGTTAGCCGTTAATACTCTAATCCAAAAGTTTCCATCTATTACACTTATTGAAATTGATCAAACCTTAAAAACGATTAAAGGGTTGGTGGACCAGCTAGGGCAAGCCGTGGAGTATTTGCTAGGCCTAATGGTTTTAGCCGCATTAATGGTATTGATGACAGGCATGCTTGTCACGTTACCCTTACGCTTGCGTACCTCTGCGCTTATGCGTGCTTTTGGCGCGGGTAGCCGCGTGATACGGCGTGCGCTATGGGTTGAGTTCTTGATTCTGGGCTTTATTGCCGGTTGTGTAGCTTGCATCGGTGCTGAACTCATTGTGCGCTTTTGGTTAGCGGGCGCGTTACAGTTAAAGAATATTGGGTTTTTAGATGTATGGCTCTGGGGCATTCCCCTAGTGATGTGTGTGTTGGCAACGACGGGCGTACTGGCAACGCGTAAGTCATTGACGGTTGCGCCATCGCAGCTATTAAAAGCAGCTACTTAGGGCCGAGGAAAAAATACTTTATCCAATAATACTTGCCTCCTACTCCCTCAGCAGCGTTACTCAAAGCGTTACATGCCTCGGTAACCGCTCCTGCGTTACCCTACTGACCTATGTCC
>NZ_CEXWTU010000153.1:0-12065 GCF_982758155.1 Marinagarivorans sp.
ATCCGAACCCTCGTGATAACCAGTGCCCTCGCAAAAGAGGGAGTTAGCTGTACCGCGCAAGCGCTAACCCACCGCCTGTTATTGGCCGGTCACTCGGCATTGCTGGTCGATATGAATATCTTTAGCCCTTCTTTGAATTCGCTCACTGAAGAACCGACGCATGCTACCCAGCGCACTGCAGCATTAGCACAACCATCAATGGTCACAACAGAAGATACGCAGCTGATTCTGCAGGGTGTAAGTGCCCGTAACGATAAGGCCCTCATGGCACTCTTGCGTCAGCCCAAATTTTTCAGTGAGCAAATTGACCAATGGAAAGAAAGTTTTGACTACATCATCATCGATGCGCCGCCCCTATTCGGCCCCGAAAGCGACAGCGTGCCTGCCGATCATATCGCCAGCCTGTGCGACGCTTGTGCGCTGGTGGTTTTGAGCTGCTCCACACCAGACAGGGAAATTGTAAAAGCCGTGAATAAGCTCAAAGCAAAAGGCGCGACATTGTTGGGCTGTATTCTGAATGATCAATACAACCCGCCGATAAAAGACGAGCTGCTGCGTGAAATCAATCGCTTACCCCGCTTCTTACAACCCATTCGAAGGATTCTGGCGAAGCTTATTACTAACAGCGACTTCTTATCGATAGAGGTATAAATATGACTTTTCAACTAACCTTAAATAACAACACTCAGCCAAACAGTCTATTCGACCCACAGAGAGCGAAAATGATATCCGGTCAACCTCTACCCGAACAGCTCAGCCTGCTAATAGTCGATGACGAAGAGTTTAATTTAAAGTCGCTTAAACGCTTGTTCAGAGGCCAAGGGTTTATTATCTATACCGCCATTGATGGCTATGAAGCGTTGAAAATTCTAGAAGCTCAGAATATCGCCATTGTGATTAGCGATATGCACATGCCCAAAATTAGTGGCCTCGACTTTTTACAAAAAGCCCACCAGCAATGGCCTGATACCCAGCTTATCGTATTAACCGGCTACGCAGAATTTGAAGACGCCATCAATGTGCTAAATCGTGTGTCCATCTTTAAATACCTAACAAAACCCTGGGACGATGCCTATTTATTATCCGCCGTTCACGAAGCCGCTGCCGTTTATTGGGGCAAGCTGATGGACAACTATGTAGAAACAAGCACCCAAGAGCACAACGAAGAGCTGAAATTCGCCAATCAAAGACTCAAACACAGTGTCGAACAAAGTAAATCTCAATTTGTAAAAGTGACCGAAAAGCTTAATAGCGCTTACGAGGGTGAAAAACAACTGCGTAGAGAGCGCCGGGAAGCACAGCGCTTAAGCCAAGCCAAGTCTCACTTCTTAGCGACCATGAGCCATGAAATTCGAACCCCTCTTAATGCCATTATCGCAACCAACACACTGCTACTCGAATCTGATTTAAACAGCGAACAGCTATCGTTAATTAAAATGAGCCTTAATGGTGGTGAAACCCTATTAGCCTTAATTAACGACATTCTCGACTTCAGTAAAATTTGCTCGGGTAAATTTGAATTTAACGAAGACTGGTTTAACTTAGTCGATATGGTTGAGGCAACCTGCGGTTTAGTCAGTGGCCAATTAGCCAACAAAGCTGTAGATATTGCCATCGTATTTAACCCAGGCGTACCGTGTGAGGTCTACGGCGACAAAAAAAGGCTGATGCAAATATTAACCAACCTACTCTCGAACGCCATTAAATTCACGGATAAAGGCTGCATTACCGTTACCGCGTCTTATAACGATGCACTTATAATGTCAGTCGCCGATACTGGCATAGGCATTCCCGAAGACAAGCTCGGCGATATTTTTGAAGAATTTTCTCAGGTCGATGATAGCAGTACGGCAAGCCAAGGCGGGACGGGTTTAGGTTTATCCATTTGCAAAAAATTGTGCCACTTAATGGATGGGGATATTCATGCAACATCGGTATCCGGTGAAGGTAGTCAATTTACCCTTCGCCTACCGCTTGCCAATAACAACCCAATCGCATTCCCGATGTTTGAAGATCAAGGCGCATCGGTTTTATTACTCTCACAAAATAAATATCTTCATGCAAGCTTAGAAAAGCAGTTATCCTATTTCAACTGTCATTTATTTATAGAATCACAAGTACCCAGCGATGTTAGTTCATACGCAGCGATTCTGTATGATCTAGACACTTTGTGTATCGGGAAAAATTTGCATGACATACGTAAAAACCATACATTAAAGAATTTTGCATTGGTCGGAACTACCGGTGCAGATCAATGCAAAGCACTACAGGATAACGGATTCGACGATATATTACGCAAACCTCTGCGGATTACATCTTTAATTAATTCACTCATTTATCAATTAAACCACAAACCCAGTGATGCCAAACTTAACGCCGACCAACGTAATCGCATTGAGCGCTGGCTAACCCCTGAAATAGAAGTGCGCCAAAATGCCCTCTTCGACCTCGCCGGTGCGCGTATTTTATTGGCTGAAGACAGCCCATCCAACCAGGCCATATTCACCAATGTCCTCAACAGAATGAATGCCGTCGTCGATGTAGCCTGCAACGGCGCTGAAGCTGTAGCACTGGCAAAAAAACAGACCTACGCCGTCATTTTAATGGACGTACGCATGCCAGAAATGGATGGTTTATCGGCAACACGCATCATCACGCAAGGCAGTGGCATCAATAAAAAAACACCGATTATTGCGCTAACAGCGAACGTCTATACCGAAGACCAAAAAGCGTGTTTTGATGCCGGCATGATTGATTTTTTAAGTAAACCTATTGATATGAATCGCTTTCGCGACTGTATTGTTGAGTGGTGCCCGCCCCCTGAAGAAGCTGTAGATCAGGCTAAAGATACGGCTAACAACTTTCGCAGTAAGTCTTCAAAAACTCACCTTGAAAACACCCTTATTCAAAACACAGCGCCAACAGATAATTCTTGTACGGTGACAATAGATTTAACCATTATTGATCAATTAGAAAAAGACACTTCAGCAGACATTCTTCCAACCATTCTTAATATTTTCACTCAAGAAACTGAAAAGCGCTTAACAGACATTGCCGACATTCAAGTCAGCCAAGATTGGAACGCCCTAGCCGAGCAAGCCCACACCCTTAAAAGCAGCGCTGGCAGCTTTGGCGCCACAGAGCTGCAAGGTGCCGCCCGCCTTCTAGAAGTGCATTTAGAGAATAGCGAATACCAAAAAATACATGCCGAAATGAAAGAGTTCCTTGCTCTAGGGCAAGCCACCATCCAAGCCATTAATCATATTAAAGATTTACGCCAGCCATGACATTACTGATCAAGCAAACCATTGAACCGAGTTATGAAGGCATTCGTTTGATGCGTCAACAACTGGCAAAAGCCCTAGACGGCTTTTCAATCGATGCGGCTCAAGCTAACCCCGTACTGATTTGCCTGTCTGAAATTACTACGAACTTTGTCGAGCATTCAGCTAATTGTACTCACATCGAAATGGAACTGAATTTAAGCGGCCAACATTTACGGCTGCGCATTACCGAAATTGCAGACACACACAAACAAGCCCTGTTACAAGAATGGCTTGATGAGCCGCCAGCGGATCCTTTTTCAGACTCACTCGATAACTTGCGCTCTGGCGGTAGAGGCCTGTGGATTATTCACCAAAATTGCGATGCCGCTAAGGTTATTCTTAGCACTCAAGCAATAGGCGAAAACGGCACAGAATGTTGGCGCAACGGGTTTGAACTTCAGTGGCCAATAACTACGCCATCACTTAAGCCTCAGGTACTTGTCGTTGAAGACGGGGAATCGCAAAACGCCCTATTCTGCGCTTACCTCAAAGACGATTACAATCCCATAGCGGCATTTTCAGCCAACGAAGCCATCGCTATTTTAGCGCAGCGCCATATCGATATCGTGCTATGTGATCTGCAAATGCCTCAAAAAAATGGCCTGCAGTTTCGCCAAATACTCAGTGAGAACACCCATCATGCCAGTATTCCTTTCATTTTAACCAGTGCACATGAGCATGAAAATATCGCCGACTGCATACGTTTAGGCATTGATGATTTTCTGCCGAAGCCCTTAAAAAAAGAAGCCCTGAATGCTTGCGTAAAAAGAGTTTTAACCCGTAATCAACAAATCAAAAAAGATGTAGAACTCAAAATACAAAGCGGAATCCACGCGAGCCTTCAAGCCCAAATGCCCAAACAATTAAAACATTGGCAGTGTGCACTACGCAGCCAAGGCAACGCCGAGGGTGGTGGTGACTTACTCGTATGGGAACAAAAAGGAGAGCACTGCCTGATTATATTGATTGATGTGATGGGCCATGATGAAGCGGCTAAGTTTTTCTCTCATGCCTATTTAGGGTATATACGCGGGTTTTTAAGTGCCCATAGTCAATTACCCGCGCCAGCCTATTTCCTCAATCAATTGTCTCAAAGCTTACACAAAGATCACCTTTTATCGAGCTCTTTATGTACCTGCTGTGTGGTTCGATTAGGCCCTGATGGCGCCGTAGAAATCGCAAGTGCCGGCCACCCACTGCCTTGGCTTATCGACGGGTTAAACATCCGAGAACTCGGTAACGGTGGCACTTTACCGGGCCTACAGGCAGATATTGACTATACTTCGGCTACCTATACCTTAACTGGCAAGCAGCGTCTGGCACTCTTCACCGATGGCCTATTAGATGAGCGTGGCAAGGCCTATGACGGCGGCAAGGCATTACAGCGCGAGCTTTCTGAGGGTCAAGATTCAGACCTTGAAAAAACCGCTCAAAAGACCTTTAAGCTGGCCCTGAGCCTGCAACAAGGTCCGCTCGACGATGCTTTGTTGCTGTTACTGGAACCACATGAGACTTGATCAATGGAAAAACCCAAGGTGTTATTGGTTGAAGACTCCCCGTCCTTAGCCGAGATTTATAAACAATACCTAAAAAACGAAGCCATTTCGCTAACGCACTGCAATACCGGCAGAGAAGCTCTGCGTATCGTTGAGTTTTCGCAACCGCCGCTCGTCATTCTGGATTTAAAATTGGGCGATATCCCCGGCGAACAGATCCTTGAATATATTCAAAAAAACAAATTACCATGCTCTGTAATCGTCGTTACTGCCCACGGCAGCGTCGATATGGCGGTTAAATTAATTCAACTGGGCGCTCAGGACTTTTTACAAAAACCAATAGAAGCCGCGCGCCTACTTACCACCGTGCGCAACTGTATTGAAAACGTGCGCTTAAAAAAATTGGTCTCTCAACTCAGTAACGAATTCCAGCAAAATAGTTACCATGGCTTTATTGGCAGCTCGCCCGCAATGCAAGGGCTTTACCGCTTAATTGAATCAGTATCCAGTAGCGAAGCCGCTGTTTTCGTCACCGGCGAAAGCGGGACAGGCAAAGAAGTGTGTGCCGAAACAATCCACCTAAGAAGCCGCCGAGCAAAAGGCCCTTTTGTCGCGCTCAATTGTGCAGCCATTCCAAAAGATTTAATGGAAAGTGAAATTTTTGGCCACCTAAAAGGCTCATTTACCGGCGCCAATACCGAGCGCCAAGGTGCTGCCAGCCAAGCCGATGGCGGCACCCTATTTTTAGATGAGATAGGCGAACTAAGTATAGAATTGCAAACCAAACTGCTTCGCTTTATTCAATCCGGCACGATAAAAAAAGTAGGCGGCAGCAAGGACGAAAAGGTCAATGTCCGCTTTGTGTGTGCAACCAACCGCGATCCGCTCGATGAAATTGAAGCTGGGCGCTTCCGTGAAGACCTCTATTACCGGCTGAATGTACTGCCACTTCACTTACCCCCATTAAGAGAACGCGGAAATGACATTTTACTTTTAGCCAACCATTTTTTAACGCTGTATAGCCAAGAAGAAAATAAGCATTTTGAACGTTTTGGCGACGCGGTTAGCAGCACGTTATGTGCCTATCAATGGCCAGGTAATGTGCGCCAGCTGCAAAACGTGGTACGTAATATCGTCGTACTACACGACGCTCAAGAAGTGGACCCTTCACACTTACCCGCCCCACTTAACCAGCCCTGTGTAGCTCAAAAGGCTGCGCCAATCACACCCTCCGCCAACATTGTTGCAACACCGGCGACATTAACACCAGCACCAACAACACCGGAAACAATAAGGCCTTTGGCTGTAGTAGAGCGCGAAGCGATAGAAATTGCGATTAATGTTTGTGACGGTAATATTCCAAAAGCCGCCGCCTTACTCGATGTAAGCCCCTCTACTCTGTACCGTAAAAAACAAGCTTGGGATTAGGGGTGAGGAGAGGAATCATTATTTATTAATGTTTGCTTTCTACTTTATCGAGTTGGTTATTTGAAGTGTTGGGAATTTAGGATGTGAAGGTTTGTGCAAAAACAGGCACCCGTGCCGAAGCAAGTTCCACCCTGTGCCGGTTAAGCTAGGACTTGACGCTGGTTTTGGAGCCAAAAATAAGTAACTTATAGAGTGACTGCCCCTCGATCCTTCAACCGATTATTGACTGCTTATTTCTCGCAGCATTCTCCAGTAAAAAACACTCGATATAGAGACATAGTACCTAGTGATTTTTTGCAAAAAGGGCAAGTCATAGTTAAAAACACTACATTTGCAATTACAGCCACAAAAACAAGTAATAAGAAAAATGCAGTGTGTATTTTCTCTGCCAGAAATCCAACAATAAAGAACCCGACTATACAGAATATAATTATCCCAATAAATTTAAGCCTATATAAATCTAATTCATCATTCATAGCTCAACCTCAATTTAGTTACTTGTATGGTTTTTCTCCGCACTTTATATAGCTTCCAATAGATTCACTGAGATCATTTACAAAAGATTATAGGCCTTAGGTACGGAATAGGCTCTAGTAAAGACTCTGGCAGCACTAACCCCATAGCCAAACCCGATGTCGATACCACCGCCAACAAAACCAACACCCGGAACAATATTGGAAAACGAGTGCCTGTCCCGCAATCCTAGTTATTCGCATAAATCTTCAAAAATCTTCAACTTCACCAAATCACCCTCATTTAAATAACCATCAAAGTAATTTCCATGTCTGATGTGCCTATTCTTGGAAATGGGAACGCTATAGGCAAAACGATCCCCTTTCACACTGAAACTAACTTTCACCCCGCCAACAAAAAAGTGCTCCATTTCACTAGTCACCCTCAACTGAAAGTGCCTATCAACCTCACCGATGCACCCCTTAACAGATGTTAATTTCCCAGTTTTCAATGCGTTTATATTTTGATAATACCTAAACAAACCAAAAACCTCTGAAGCGATCATAAAAAACGTCACAATAAGAAAGCACCATTTGGTCTTTTTGAATTCATTTCGAACAAAAAGAAAACTTGTTCCTACTACCATCAAAAAAATTATAAACCAAGACAACGCTTCTGACTTGTAACCCTCGACCAATAAATCAAACTCATATACCAAGCTTCCTCCCTACATACCACATATGTCTTTTAGTTTCTCATATCCTTCTTTCAGAAAAATAAACGAGGACAGGCACTCGTCAAATCAGTAAAAGAGTATAAAGAACTCAACCTCTAAAACAATCCGCTATTTGACTCCTTAACTAACATTATCTAGTGTTAAACCATAAAGCACTGGATAAGCAACCATGACTCAGCCGCGTAGCCAATTGGTATCAATAGACGATACTCCTTTCTACAATATTACAAGCCGCTGCGTTAGGCGGAGTTTTTTGTGCGGTTTTGACAAATTTAACGGTAAAAGCTACGAGCACCGACGCGACTGGATCGAACAGCGTATTCGACTATTAAGTTCAATATTCGCCATCGAAATCTGCGCCTATTCTGTGATGCATAATCACCTCCACCTCGTTATCAAGCTCAACCCTACAGAAGCCACACAGTGGAATGCTGACGAGGTACTTAGGCGTTGGAGTTGTTTGTTCAAAGGCGCACCGATTGTGCAGCGCTACCTGAAAGGCGACCCCCTCACGCCAGCAGAGCGCAGTGCGGTTAGCGACTGCGTGGTACGCTATCAAAAAAGACTACAGAGCTTATCTTGGTTTATGAAATGCTTGAGCGAGCCCATTGCTAGGCAAGCTAATAAAGAGGATAATTGCACGGGTCACTTTTGGGAGAGTCGATTCAAATCCCAAGCACTGCTTACCGATGAGGCTGTTTTGAGCGCCATGGCCTACGTTGACCTCAACCCTGTTCGCGCGTGCATGGCTGATACGCCAGAAGCTTCAGACTTTACCAGTATTAAAGAGCGCATTAACCCAACATTTGATTTAGCCGCATCAGTTAAGCAACAAACCTCACTTGAATCTATTCGTCATTTCGACTTACCCCTAAAGCCATTACTTAGGTTCGAGGGCAACCTGGAGGCCACTGAACAAGCGGGCATTATTTTTGGGCAAGCGGATTATATTGAGTTAGTCGACTGGACGGGCCGAATTATCCGCGACGATAAGCGTGGCGTAATCAGCGAAAACCTTCCGCCGATACTTACTCGATTAAATATCGATATTGATGCCTGGTTTCTACAAACACAGCATTTTGAGCAACACTATCAAGCGTTGTTCGCCAAGAGGCGTAGGGAAAAGCGCGCCGCTTAGCCCAAGCGACTTCAATTACAATTCTGCGGCACTAAAAACCATCACTCGTGCGTCAATAAATAACCCCAAGGCATTAGCTTTGGGGTTATTGTGTGTTTTTGGCTCTATGGGCGAAAAATTCTTGAAGGTAGGTGAGGTCTAGTATTTTCACTTAATTGTGGGTGTCTTTATTTTTTGAGAGTGCCTGTCCTGCATTATTTCATGTGCCTATCACTGGCCAGGTAATGTGCGCCAACTGCAAAACGTGGTACGTAATATCGTCGTACTACACGACGCTCAAGAAGTGGCCCCTTCACACTTACCCGCCCCACTTAACCAGCCCTCTGTAACTCAAAAGGCTGCGCCAATCACACCCTCCGCCAACATTATTGCAACACCGGCGACATTAACACCAGCACCAACAACACCGGAAACAATAAGGCCTTTGGCTGTAGTAGAGCGCGAAGCGATAGAAATTGCGATTAATGTTTGTGACGGTAATATTCCAAAAGCCGCCGCCTTACTCGATGTAAGCCCCTCTACTCTGTACCGTAAAAAACAAGCTTGGGATTAGGGGTGAGGAGAGGAATCATTATTTATTAATGTTTGCTTTCGACTTTATCGAGTTGGTTATTTGAAGTGTTGGGGATTTAGGATGTGAAGGTTTGTGCAACAAACAGGCACCCTTGCCGGTTAGGCTAGAAAACGAGTGTTTGTCCCAGCTATTAGCGAATTATTTTAGTGGGTGCCTGTCCCGCTACTCTTCATATATCCATATATAGCTATTGCAGCAGAAATAACAAGGAGAAAAAACAGCGGGGCAAAGAAAGCCAATGCATTTCCTTCCTCTATTAATTTAAGATAGCAATATAGGCCAACTATAATTAAATTAATCACAAATATAAAATAGTGATGTAGGAGTTTAGAGAATGCAAATATCCCAAGAATTAATAGAATTAAACCTTTCACGATAAATATAACCAATTCAAATCCAGAGAAGTCTAATATTTTTCCAGAAAAGAAACCTATAGTCGTCCATAGGGCAACCTGCAATTGTACAAGTTCTATTTCTTTCATTTTCGTCCCCTAATACACGAGCTCCTCACCAGCTCGCACTCTTATTCTTGGCTTTGGGCCAAATGCCCTCATTCGCGGCTTCAAAACACGCAAAGTTTGATAAACCATGGGGTGAGCCATTTCATTTTCCATCAAATAAATTTTAGCCGGATCCCGATACACTCCAGGACTTAAAACACTAACCATAACATCTGCTGTCAGTAACGTGACGGCAGGTCGCTGAACTGCAATATTAAGCTAACCCAGCGCCACCCCGGCCAACACCTGCGACTAAAGCAATATCTGTCATTAGCGCAATAAATACACGAAAAATAAACGAGCAAAAATAAACGAGCAATAAACGAGGACAGGCACTCGTCAAATCAGTAAAAGAGTATAAAGAACTCAACCTCTAAAACAATCCGTTATTTGACTCCCTTAACAATATTATCTAGTGTTAAACCACAAAGCACTTGATAAATAACCATGACTCAACCGCGCAGCCTAAAACGAGTGCCTGCCCCAGCTATTTCCAGTTTGTGGGCAATGTTTTAACCTCGGATTTGAGTAATGCGGGGTAGTTTAAGGGCTGATTGATCGCTTACGCCCGAACGACCTCTAAAGCGAGAGCCTGTCTCGCAATCTTTAAAAATGCGGGATTTATAGGACATAGGTCAGCAGGTAACGCATCGGGGTAGGAAGCCCCTTGTTAGACATTGCATCCATATAGGGATATACGTTACTAGGGTAATGTAGGAGCTATTACCGAGGAGCATAATGTCGTAGAGCAGTTACCGAGGCATGTAACGCTTTGAGCAACGCTGTTGAGGGATCAAAAGACAAGTATTATTGGATAAAGTATTTTTCCCTCGGCCTTAAGTAGGGTAGCGCTGTACTATTCGCTTAATATCTGGGATAAGAATACATTCACACTTTGTTCTAAATTTTTAGACTCGACTTCCAACTTTTCACTCGCGTATCTCACTTGCTCAGACCGCTCACGCTGCAATATCACCGATTGATCGATCTTTACCGTCCCATTACTCACATCGGTTAGCGAGGTATTGCTGATAAGGAAGGCGTCCTTAATACTGTCGGATACCTGCTTTATATCATTCGCCATTTCATATACTGCTCTCGTCGATTCACTGGTTTGCCCCGAGAGTTGCTTAACCTCATCGGCAACAACGGCAAATCCACGACCGACCTCTCCCGCTCTTGCCGCTTCAATCGCTGCATTTAACGCCAGTAAATTCGTATTACTTGCAATATTGGCAATACTCGTCGCAATAGTTTGAATTTCATCCGTTGACGCTTGTAATTCTTCGGAACTCTTAACTGCGACGCTGAGCCTTGCTAATGAAGCTTCTATACTCGACTGCGTTGCTGTGCATTCTGACGCAATATCTTCGATTGCATCATTAAGGCTCTCCGACACCCCATGAAGAGCGTTAATAGCGTCGAGAATAACAATCACAGCGCCCTTTACATCACGCTCGAAGGTAGCCCCTAAAATACGTTTTTTCTCTAGAGAATCAAAATGGCTAAATGAGAAAGATACTTGCTGACCAATGAAGTCGGTTACCCGCTGAGTAACTGGATCCAGAGGTGTTTTCTCGTAACTAAAGAACTCAAACACACCTCTAATTTTATTTGAACGAAGCTCCATAATTGGAAAAGCGAAGCACCCATGCACATTATTCTGCCGCGCCGCATCGGCTCTTACAAAGCCGACCAATTCGGTGACATCAGGAATGGTAATACTTTTTTTCGTCGAAAGGATTTTACCGACCATGCCTTTACCCGGCGTAAACTCTGCAGCTTCCGACGAGGCAACGAATTGCTTAATTGACGCTGGGTTAATCGTTGATGATAAGTGCCAGAGACGATAAGACTTCGCTATTAGCGACTCCCCTACTCCGTCCACACAATAAGCATGGCCTATAGGCCAGCCCGTATACTCACATATCAACTTAAGCGCTTGACCTAAACTATCTTCAATACTGGTCGCGTTTCCAATGCCTATTGTCACGCCATCTAACAAGTCCATTAATTGAACCGATTTAGATATATACGTTTCTTTCGCGCGCTGCATGGCATCGCTTACCGCGTTTTCAATATCGGCCTGATACTTTTTATTTATTGAATTGATACCAAACACTAAGAGTGCTTCTCCGAAAATGTATGTCTGTATATGTGTTTGTAAAACATGTTTACACGCCAACTACGTCAGGAAAAACAAGTACTGAGCTGTGTCGTGTAAAAAATGGCTACAAAATAACCCTATAGGTCAACCAAATACTTTACCGAAGGCCCTATTATAGCTCAAGCACAACACATGCACCCTTTTAGCGCATACTTATATATTAGGAAATAAACGGGGACATCCACTCACCTAATCACTATACAAGGTATAAAGAACGCCAAACCTAGAACAATCCGCTGTTTGCCCC
>NZ_CEXWTU010000154.1:0-11971 GCF_982758155.1 Marinagarivorans sp.
ATTTATGGTGACTGTAGCTCAGTTGGTAGAGCCCTGGATTGTGATTCCGGTGGTCGCGGGTTCGAGCCCCGTCAGTCACCCCATTATTTCCCCTCCCCTCTTTTTTCTTACTATTAATCCCTTTATCTATACTCACACAGCCTTCAGATTTAATCTCTTTTAGTTACGTTGATCATTAGCTACGTTGATTATTTTCCCTAGCCTAGCCCCGTGCTACATATAAAAACCGCTCTTTGCCCTGCTTCTGTTTTTATCGCATCTACTTCACCCTTTGGCGTTGCTTCGTCACTATTTTGTGAACCCTCTAAAGGTCTTCTTTGGCTGGAGGTGGCCTTGTCAGCTATGTTTAAGTGCAACAATGTCAGCTGACCATACGTAGCATCTGTGCAGTCAATATCATAAATAATCAATTGCGCGGGCGCCATTTTTGCGCAAAAAATCTCCCTTTAATGCATGGTTTCTAGGCCTGTACTTTCATCGTGTTAGTAAAAGTGAGCGACTCTTGAGGGTGCCTTAAATCTGCTGTTGAGTCGGTAAAATTATGCATGAGCGCTAATTGTTACTAAGATTAAATGACCGGCTAGCGTTTGCGCGTTCGTGATTTACATTGCAGGCGCTCTATATCGGTATGTATCACGTGATTTGAATAAAAACGGTTTCTTTATTCACTTTTGCTTTAATGGCTCTGATGATTGTTGTGTTTTTATGCTTACTATTCGATTTAAATTACTTTTAGGTTATTTAGCTCTTCTGGTTTTGTCGCTCACATTGATCGCGGCGATAGTCTTTTTGGGGGGTAAAATTAAAGCGGATGTATCACATCTCAATAAAACGGTTTTGCCTCAGCAGCATGCGGCTGTTTCTTTGCGGGCAATAGCCGGGCAGTTGGAATCTGCGTTATATGCTTATTATGCAACAAGTATTAATAAGGATGAATTGACGGAGCGAATGCAGACTGATTTGGCGGAGGCTGAAAACTTAGCTCGCGTGCTGAATAAGGGTGGGCGTGTGCAACCGCTTTTTCAAGAGCTTAACCAGTATGGCGAAGCGTTGATGCTGGCGGTAAGTAATAATAATTGGGATGGTGCGCGTGACGTACTTAGTGCTACGGCCAAAACACAAGGTGCGTTAAAGACACTTTTACAGGCCCAGGTTTTAGATGCCACAAGGCTAGCGCAGCAAGATGTAGAGTCTGTTTATGGTGCTGTTAGTACTATGTTGATTGGGGCTGTTGTATTTCTGTTGCTTGTTGTTTTGGTCTCTGTTGCTGTGGCGCTCTATGTTTCTGTTGGGATTATTAGGCCCATTAATCAATTGGCGGGTTTTGCCCGCAGCGTGGTTGATGAGTCGGACTTGAACAAGCAAGCCCCTGTTTTTGCGTCTGATGAGATTGGCGATACAGCGCAGGCTTTTAATACCATGCTAGAGCGTATACGTAGCGTGGTTTCAACTTCGGCTCGGGCTTCGGGCTCGGTTGCTGGGGCGGTTGCTGAGCTGAATACGCAGCTGGCTGCGGCCAATCAAAGCGCCGGCCTGCAGCTTAGTAATACACAAGATATTAAGGGCTCGGTATTGGATTTGCAGAATTTACTGGCTGAGGTCTCGGGCTTAACGGAGACTGCGGCTAGTAAGGCTGCGGATGTTTCCGACGATGCGATGAGTGGTCGGGAGCAGTTGAATGATACGGTCTCTAAAATTCAACGCTTATCACAAAATGTAGCCAATGCCTCGGTAACGATCACTCAACTGGAGCAGCAAACAGAAAGCATTGCCGGCTTAACGGGGACTATCAAAGAAATCGCAGATCAAACGAATTTGTTGGCGTTGAACGCCGCTATTGAGGCCGCGAGGGCAGGTGAGGCGGGTAGAGGATTTGCTGTGGTGGCTGACGAGGTGCGCGGGTTATCGCAAAAGACGCAGGCTGCAACCTTGCAAATTGACGGCACAATCAACGATGTTGTTGCCAATGTGCACTCCGTGGTGGAATCGATGAGGGTCAATCGTGAAGAGGCTGCCGACTGTGCGCAGGCTTCCCAGCAAACGGAAGAGCGATTGAAAAGTATTATGGATATGGTTATGGGGGTGCGTGGCGATAGCGAGAAAATTGCGTCGGCGACGGGGCAAAGCCATGAGCTGTCTGAAGGGATCGGGCGCCAAGTGATTCAGTTGGCCGTATTGGCTGGCTCCATTAAAGATGGCATGGATGCTTCAACGGTACAGAGCGGAAGTGTACAAAGTAGCGCGCATGATTTAAAACTCGCATCTGAGCAATTTAAACATTAATGGGTGAAATATTATTTCCTCACCTTTAGTGGATTAATGCTCAAAACTCTATTAAAAAAACCGCTTATAAAGCGGTTTTTTTAATTAATATTTGGGGTCGATTTTTATAAGTAAGGAATGATAATGGTGCGTTTTTTGTCGTAATCTTTTTTGGGATTTTCGGGTTCGATGGGAACGCTGTAAGGCAGTTTGGGGCCCACATCAGCCATAAGGTCTAAGCCTTTTTGGTAGATTTTTTCAATGTTCAGCTCGGTGGTTACGCGCAAACGGCGGGTAAACATCGATACCGGGAATACGCAGTGTTTGGTTTTGGGGAGGCACACGCCGTTACTGCGACCTTGCTCGTCTTTATATTCGCGCCATTCCCAGCCTTCTTCCGCAACATAAATGTCGCCTAAAACAACGCCTATCGCTCTGTGCTTTTCGATTTCATAAATGGTGACTTTTTGGTTGTCGAGTATGCGTTGTAACAAGCCGATATCCATTTTGTTCTGGCGTAATCGCGTGCCAAAACTCTCGCGGCCTATATCGTCTACCAATTGGCGTTTTTTATCGAAGTACTTTTGTTCGATCCAACTGAGCTCGCTCAGCGTGATGTCGTCACTAGCGTGAGCGCCCGCTGTGTTGAGGGCGAAGAGGAGTGCACTAAGGGTAAAAATTGTTTTTAGCATGGGTGACCTCAATGGATGTCGCTGACATGTTTAATGGGTTCTGGGAAAACGTCCGATAATAAGGTTGAGCGGCCGGTTTCGTTAATTAGGCGCACGTGTTGCCGGGTTAATTTGCGTGCATGGGTAGCGCCACAACTGTGGGCGATCATTTCTACTTCTTTCACCAGTTCGTGGTGGTAGTTGGCCACTCGTTCGGCTTTGTTTTGGGGGTTTAGGCCTTTTTGTAGACGCTCATTGTGCGTAGTAATTCCTGTGGGGCAAGTATTTTGGTGGCATTGCATGGCTTGTATGCAGCCCAGCGAAAACATAAAGCCTCGCGCGGAGACGACAAAATCGGCACCGGTCGCCATAGCGCGTGCTGCGTATGATGGTGTAATGAGCTTGCCGCTGGCAATCACGGCAATGCGGTCGCGCAGGCCGTAGCGTTTGAGTTCATCAATAACAAAAGGCAGGCTTTCCATTAAAGGTAAGCCCATGCAGTCCATTAGGGCTTGTGGTGCTGCGCCCGTTCCGCCTTCGGCGCCATCTAAAGTGATGAAGTCGGGCACTTGCTCGCTGGGGAGTTTCGCCATATAGGCGCAAAGGTCGGTAAACCATTGTGTACTGCCCAGCACGGTTTTGAAGCCGACAGGTTTACCGGTAATATCGCGAATATCGTCTAGGCGATCGATAAGTTCTTGAATGTTTTCAATGTCGCGATGGCGATTGGGGCTGATGGAGGCTTCGCCTTCGGGGATGCCGCGAATGGCGGCGATTTCTGCGCTCACTTTTGCGGCGGGTAAAATACCGCCTTTACCGGGTTTGGCGCCTTGGCTAAGTTTGAGCTCGAACATGCGCACTTGAGGTTTATTGGCCAAGTTTTTTAGTTTGCTGGGGCACAAATTGCCTTCTTCGTCGCGCACGCCGTATTTGGCTGTACCAATTTGGTAAACGATGTCGCAGTTGCCGGTTAAGTGGTAGGGACTTAGTCCGCCTTCTCCGGTATTTAGCCAGCAGCCGGCTTTGGCGGCACCGTGCGACAAAGCTGTGATGGCAGGCGAGGACAGCGCGCCAAAGCTCATGCCGGAAATGTTAATAAAAGACGGCGCGTAGTAAGGGTGTAAGCACAGTGGACCAATCACTTTGGCAGTGGTTTCTTGCGTGTGTTCATCCAGTAAAGCAAAGCCCGCGCAAGCAAAATGGACATCGCCTACATTCTGGAGTGATCGCGTGGAGCCGAAAGCGACGCTGGTTGTTAAACCCTTCGCGGCTCGGTAGACCCATGAACGCATAGCGCGGTTGAAGGGCAGCTCTTCGCGGTCTTGTGAAAAAAAGTATTGCCGGAAAAATTCGCCTAAATGCTCAAAAAGGTAACGAAATCGACCGATTACAGGGTAGTTCCTGCGAATGGTATGACGAGTTTGGCGGATATCAATAATGTAAAGTGCGATAATTGTGAGCAGCGATAACCCGATGGCCACGATAAACAAGGTCGCAAAAAAGTTGAGCGTGTTGTGGATGTAACTGTCGATCATGGTGGCAACCCTGCGCGTATCGGTAAAAGCGCGCATTATAGTGTGTGATTCGTGGCGGTGTCTTGGATAAGGGGCGATACCGCGCCAACAGTTCTAGAATACCCTCAACCTAAATGGCGAAATAATCTGCATGATATTAAATACTAAAACACTATTGCTATTGGCTGGCTGGATTTTGGCGGGGCTGGCGTCGGTGGCTTTGATTGCACAGCACATGAAGTGGAGCGAGCAGCAAGCGCGATGGCAGGCGGAGTTGGGTCAGCAGCAACAGCGCGTAGTTGAGCTTGAGCTGATTATTGCAGGCTTACATACGGATATTGACGAAAGTGGCCCAGGCCTGAATGACGCCGCGACTAAAACGGGTACGGCAATTTCCAATGTCTTTGACCGTGTTCGCAGTACCTTTTCGCGCGGCGGTGTACCTTCGGAATAATGCGCGCTAGGTTACCCCCTTAAATATCATCAAGAAATTAAAGGCATTGTTATGTTTATAGCACCTTCTTTGTGGCAGCGCTGGGCGCTGGGCGCGGCTTTGGCTTTTACCGCTAGCCTAATAGCGACAGACGTTACTGCTCATGCCCGCTGGTCGCCCGATGGTGCAACCCCTGGCCGCAACAATAATGCCAATATAAAAGTGGGCCCTTGTGGTGTGGCGCGCACCAATACTCCAGCCGTTTTTAAAGCCGGCGAAACCATTACCCTGCAGTGGGAATCGACTATTCATCATCAGGGTTATTTTCGCATCGCGTTTTCGCCAGCGGGTGATGCGGGCTTTGATCAAAACGTATTGCTCGATAACGTTCAAGAATTCGATAACCGCTATACCGGTGAATACAGCGCGCAAGTGACTTTGCCGAGTGAGCCCTGCGATGATTGCAGCTTGCAGATGATTCAGGTAATGCTCGACCGAAGCCCGCCGACTAATTACTACTCTTGTGCCGATATTCAATTGGTGGCCGATGCAGCATCCGATTTGGTGCCGCCGTTGAGTGTGAGTAACTTAGGCGAGGCGCAAGGCTTGCCAAATCTTCGACTGCGCTGGGTAAACCCCGCTGAGGATTTTGCGGGTGTATTAGTTTTGCATGGCAATAACGGCGGCGAGCCGCAAATCGGGACTTCTTATCAGTTGGGTGATGTGATTGGCAGTGCGACGGTTGCTTACGTAGGGGCCGGGCAAGCTGTGAATTTACCGGCGGCAAATGCTGGCGATACGTTGCGCGCATTCGCCTTTGATATGGCGCGTAACTACAGCGCACCGGTATCGCATCAAGTTTTGCCTGCATTACCAGCTGCGGCGCCGGTTGTCTCTTTAGCGTATGAGCAACTCGGGCAGCCGGGTTCGGGGCTGTATAGCGCGGATGGGGAAATCGTTTTGCAGGCGGCAGTCTTAGTCAGTGACGCGAATGGCGATATTACGATGCAGTGGTCAGTCGATCGGCCCGCGGGGTTGCCATTGGATGTGTTAGCGGGGGCACAGGCTACGCTAGATCCTGCTGGGTATGGCGGGCAGGATTTTTCGATAACCGTTAAGGTAACCGATTCTGCCAGTCCTCCCAATGTGGTGCAGGAATCTATCAGTGCCAGCATTGCGCCTTATAGTTTCTACTTGCCCAGTTTTGTGTTGATGCAGCAAGGCAAAGTGGTGTCGCAAGTGGACGCCAATAATGGCCCCGCTGAAATCCGTACGGTGTTTGAAGGTGAGGCACCGAGTGACCTAGAGCGGTGGAATGTTAGCTGGGCGCATGATATCCCAAATGCACAAGAGGGCCCATTGGCGCTCACATTCACGCCTACTGTCAGTGCCAGTTATCGCGTTAGCGCTCAAATATACTCACCTACGGCAGAGGCCGGGGCTGAAGATGTTATCGCGGTTACGGTGAAGAAGCCGGTTAAGCTTGGTGCGTTTGGCGGGCTTACAGGGGGGGGGTTACCACTACTGCTACTGGTTCGATTGTGGTTTCGTCGACGAGTGCGATTGCAAGGCGCGGCGTAAAACGTTAGATTGCCCTCCTTTATTCGGCCTACCCTAGAGGTAGGCGCTTCCTTATTCTTGCGCTTAGCGCCCTAATGTTTGGAGTATTTCCTGTGGAACTCGCATGTCTTGACCTTGAAGGTGTTTTAATTCCCGAAATTTGGATTGCCTTTGCTGAAAAAACCGGTATTGAAGAGCTTAAAGCGACAACCCGTGATATCCCCGATTATGACGAGTTGATGACCATGCGCTTGAAGATTCTTGCCAAGCACAACTTGGGTTTAAACGAAATCCAAGAAGTTATTGCTACTCTTAGCCCCTTAGAAGGCGCTAAAGAGTTCGTTGATTGGTTGCGTGAGCGTTTTCAGGTTGTGATTTTATCCGATACCTTTTACGAATTTGCCGGCCCATTAATGGCGCAGTTAGGTTACCCCACGCTGTTGTGCCATAAGCTGACTACTGACGAAACCGGAAAGGTAGTTGACTACAACCTCCGTCAGGCAAACCCTAAGCGCCAAGCAATTTGCGCCTTCAAGAGCATTTACTACCGCACAATTGCGGCTGGCGATTCTTATAACGATACGACCATGCTGGCAGAAGCCGATGCGGGCATTTTATTCCATGCGCCGCAAAATGTGATTAACGAATTCCCGCAATATCCTGCTGTGCATACTTACGAAGACTTGAAGAAAGAATTTCTCAAAGCGAGTATTCGTGATTTAACGCTGTAATATATTTAAATGTTTAAAAAGCCGCCGTTGAAAAATGGCGGCTTTTTTGTTCTTGCGTTAAGTATTTGTTATCTGTGGTGAGTGAGGTTGAGGTGGTTGTCAATCTACTCTACTATGAATTTTTTCGTGCCTAGGGTGAAATTAATGCCGTACTTGAGTGAAGACTCTCTGCTTTCTGCAGGTTTTAACCATGTGGGAAAGGGAGTGAAAGTCAGCGATAAAGCGGCAATTTACAACCCAGAAACTATTTCCCTTGGCGATCATTGTCGTATTGATGATTTCTGTGTGGTATCTGGCGTGGTTAGCTTGGGTTGCCATGTTCACATAGCGCCGCAATGTTTGATTGCAGGCGGTGAACTGGGTGTCGTTATGGCGGATTTTTCTGGCTTGGCGTATGGCGTTAAGGTCTTTTCGCAATCAGATGACTATTCTGGCCATACACTAACTAACCCTACCGTGCCCAATCAGTATAAAAATGAATATAAAGCCGCTGTTGCCATTGGCCGTCACGTTATTGTTGGGGCTGGTGCTATTGTGTTTCCTGGGGTAGATATTGCCGAGGGCTGTGCAATAGGGGCATTGGCTTTGGTGAATAAAAACACAAAGTCTTGGGGTATTTATTTGGGCAACCCTGCGCGTAGAATTAAAGCGCGAGATCAGGGCCTGCTGGCCCTAGAGGAAAAGTTTTTGCTTGAAAAGTCGGCCGGGGGGGGAAGCTGAATGATCCCCTTTAATAAACCCTACTTACACGGTAAAGAACTCGTTTATATTGCAGAGGCCGTCGCATCGGGGAAAATATCTGGCGATGGTATGTTTACTCAAAAATGCCACGATTTTTTTGAGTCGCGTTATGGCTTCGGCAAAGCATTAATGACAACATCCTGCACGGATGCGCTGGAAATGTCGGCTATATTGTTAAATATTAACGCCGGTGACGAAGTGATATTACCTTCGTTTACCTTTGTTTCAACTGCGAATGCATTTGCTTTGCGAGGTGCTAACCTAATCTTCGCGGATAGTCAGGCGGGTAACCCCAATATATGTCCTGAGCATATCGCGCAGTTAATTACACCGCGTACGCGCGCCATTGTTGTGGTGCATTACGCGGGTGTGGCATGCGATATGGACGCTATTTTAAAAGTGGCCCGCGCACACGGTATACCGGTTATTGAAGATGCTGCGCAAGCGATAGAATCTTTTTATAAGGGGCGGCCCCTTGGCAGTTTAGGTGTGCTATCGGCGTTTTCATTTCATGAAACTAAAAATGTGATTGCCGGTGAGGGTGGCCTGTTGGCGATTAATGAGCCTGAGTACTTCCAAAGGGCAGAAGTCATCCGTGAAAAAGGAACTAACCGCAGTGCTTTTTTTCGTGGCGATGTGGATAAATATGGCTGGGTTGATATTGGGTCGTCATTTTTGCCCTCGGATATTATAGCGGCTTATCTTTTTGCGCAGCTCGAAAATATAGAATCGATACAAGCACGCAGAAAAGCATTGTGGGACCGATATTGGAATAACTTATCCAAGCCTTTGGCGGCGCTGGGGCTTCGGTTACCTTCAATACCTGAGTGGGCTACAAATAATGCGCATATGTTTTACTTGGTGTGTAATGATGCCGAGCAACGCACAGGTCTGATTGCGCACCTACGCAGCCAAGAGATACATGCTGTGTTTCATTATTTGTCGCTACATAAAAGCCCATTCTTTATCGATAAATACCACGGGCGCGCATTAACGAATTGTGATCATTTTGCCGATTGCTTGGTGCGCTTACCGCTTTATTATGAGCTTACTGATCAGCAGTGCGATTTTATTTGTGAGCAGGTAATTCAAGCATTAAGTGCCAGTTAATTACCATGCCAACATCTATAGGGTACCTCTAAATTTAGAGGTACCTTTTGTCTCGAGAATTCTACATGTCGATAAAATTTGTCGTTTGCGCCACCGATTATGACCCTGATTCCGGGGGTGTTGTTTGCTTGCATGCTCTTGCCCATGCTTTAGTCGAGTTGGGGCATGAGGCTTCGTTAGCGCCCTTATTGCCACGGCCCTATAAAAGATTGTCCCGAGGTGTTAAAGGGTTAGTGCGTCGCATTGCTAGCCGTAATTCGCAGGGTAAAATTTTTGCGGGATCAAAAGCCTCATGGCTAACGATGTTCGAAGCGGCTGAACTTGCCCGTGAAGGTGCGATATTTATTTACCCCGAAACCGTGATCGATAACCCGTATGACGCTCAGCATGTTGTGCGCTGGCTATTGCACTTCCCTATGTATTGGAATAAAAAAATTGGTTGGAATCAGAATGATTATGTCATTCGCTTTAATGATGCGGTTCCGCCTCAAAAACTATCCGGCATACATTTTATTGATGATTTTTTGAAAGTTGTTAAATATCCTATTGATGTCTATTTGGCTGCGCCGAGCGAAGAGCGGAGTGGGGCGGCTTATTTAGTTCGCAAGGGGACCAATAAATCATTTGTTCACCCTGCAGATGCTATATGTATTGATGGGATGTCCCACGCTGCTGCCGCTGCCGTGCTTAAACGCGTAAAAGTTTTTTATTCTTACGACCTTTATACGGCTTATTCTTTATTTGCTGTGTTGGCAGGGTGTGAATCCATTGTTGTACCGGATGAAGGCTTGACCATCGAGCAATGGTACCCCTCGGAGCAAGACCGCTTAGGGCTTGCGTATGGCGATGAGCATTTACCGTGGGCCCGTTCAACCGCTCCTCAAGTATTGGAGCGCCTGCGTGCCGAAGAGGTAAATAGCTTCGAAAGCGTGAAGCAGTTTTCCCATTTTTTGATCGAACATATAGCTAAGGGCGAGACTAAGCCCCATTAATTGGGGCTATTTTTTTGCCGGTTACTGTGGTGTGTAGCTAAATTCAAAGCTAGCAATGGCATTTAGGGGCGTGCATGAAATAACTTCCCGTTTTTGAATTCCTGGGTGCACGCTTGCCTTCGTTAAAAATATTTGCAATAGCCGGCTATTACGCCATATTTTTGCCTCGTCAAGCAAGCACCCACAAACCCAAATTCCAGCAACTTATTCCGTGCACGCCCCTTAGTGGTTCGCCGTTGCCTTTACCTTTAAAATATTTAGCCGATACAGTAATGGTATCTGTAATTTTAAACAGCAAGTTAGCGTTAAGAGCCTCGTAGGGCTTCACCGATAGTGCCGGTTCATCGTTAATCCTTGCGAACTGGTGCTAATAACCTATCCCCTGTGATTGGTTTACCGCTGCCCTTAAATTCAAAGGGGACTGAAATGAGTTCTCTGCCTTTATTTATTTGCCAACTAAAATGTAAGTGTGGGCCGGTTGAGTAGCCCGTTGTGCCGGAGCGGCCTAAAAGCTCACCTTCCCATACCTTTTGCCCAATACTGACTGAAATACTATCAGGGTCTAAGTGGGCGTAGATGGTCATGGAGCCATCGGCGTGAACAAGGCGAACAAAGTTTGCTTCGTCAGCATAAGCTGCGGTCCAGCCAGAGCGACTAAAGTCGCTTTCTATATCCATTACAACCCCCTTCCTTGCGGCAACAATAGGCGTACCTTTTGGCATACTAATATCGACACTGTAAAACGCTTGTGGCCCAGAATTATGGCTGGCCTCGCCCTTAAACGATTGGCTGACAATAAATGGACCCCCTTGAAAGGGGAGGCCTAGTGGCGATGAATTTAACTGACTTCGTTTGACTGGTCGGCCTAAGACTACATTCCCTTGCCATTGATATGACCAGCTTTTTCCAATAATGATTTTTTCTAAAGCGCTTAAAAATTGCTCGCTTTCTGGGGCGATAATGAGCGAGTTCGGGATTTTTTGAGTCAATCGCATGTTCTGCTTTTTCTTGAAGTCTACCCACACCTGCACCGGCCCGCCTAGCGGGTTCAGGGCAACTAACTTTGGCCGCTCTTCGGTACCTTGGTTTATAACCGTGGCTTTCTCTTTTGCTTCTGTCACCAATAAGCGTTTTGATTCTGCTTCTATATTCTTAGGTTTTTTGTCGGTAAAAGCCCAGCGGCCATTTTCATCTTTGTACTTATATAGCTCGGCACTGTTAACGCTCGTTGGTGTTAGTGCTATTCCAAAAGCGATCCAAGCTGCGGTTAGTGTCCGTCTCATTGTTGGCCTCAATAACTGCTGTAATTTATAGTGTCGAGCGTCGATACTTGCGTGCACACCATTGCTGGCATGGGAGGGTAAATTACCGTGTCAGACGATATCTGGCCACTATAATATTTTTTCCGCGTAGTTGCTTAAGCGGTATGATGATGGCTATGTATAAGGGGTATGTATAGGGGCTATGTTTTAGTAGGCTTTTTCTGGCTTCAATTATAGGGGCGCGAATGGCGTCGTTATTATGCTCAAGTGTAATCGTTTGAGTCATCTCATTGGCCGCCTTGGTGAAAAAACGCCGGATTGGCATCGATTGTTGCTCTAATACTGTTAGGCTTAGGGGTGAATCTTGCATACTCCATTAGGGCGTGAAGGCAGTAATATCTCATGTTCAAGCAGGGTATAAGGATGAAGCTTTTTTGTGAGCTTATATTTCTTCTGCCGATGGGATGCGAGCTATATAAGGGGCGAAGCATGTAGCTCTTCGAGTAACGCTGTTCAGGAGATAGGAAGCAAGTATCATTGGATAAAGTATTTTTCGTCGGCCCTTTCCTTGGCGCTAAGTTACAGTAACCTTAAACCTGATCGTTTGTGGTGCTGCAGGTTTAATTGTTAGGTGTTATCTATCAGCCCTTTCAAGGTGAAATAAAAACCATCGTGGATTAATTTTCAGCAAAAAG
>NZ_CEXWTU010000155.1:0-11961 GCF_982758155.1 Marinagarivorans sp.
TGCAATACGGTATGCACGTGATTCGACATCACGGCATAGGCACACAAATCGATGGGGAAGACCTCAGCCAATAACAACAAGCGGTCTTCATCAACGTAAATGGATTTACTAATGCAGCGGTAGCAAGGATGCTATTGAGCAGTGCATTGACGACGATGCTCGTAGTTTTGCCCTATGTAATTATCGCGACCACACAAGAATACTTTTCTGACACATCTACTGACACAATGATAATAAGGCGTTACATCTAGCGAAATTTGAATTTTACGGGCCTTTGTCATGGTAATCACCTAGCGGCAGAGGGCAATATCTTAAGCCTAGCGAATGATCACTTTTTGTCCAGAATTTAGAGTGTGTGTCCATTTAAGTTTTATACCGCGGAAAAACTAAACAAGAAGATCGGCATAAGCTTTCCGTATACTTCCCCAGCTATAGCACCTATGAGCGATCTCACGCATTTTTGCCCCGCTGATATCTCGCTCTGTGTTGGTACTTTGCTTTAAACCATTAACTAGACTCTCAACACTCGTAAAATACAAGCCTTCATTGTGCATAGTTGCTCGATTATAAACGCAATCGAACGCAAGGATTTGCTTCCCAAAGAACATTGCTTCAACTAATGATGGATTTGTACCTCCAGCCGAATGACCATGCACATAAATTGAACATTCGTCCCTGTATTTGAAAAGTTCGTCAAGGTCATATACAGGGTCAATAATTTCGATATTAGGAAAGTTAGAATATTTTTTTTTCAATGTGATTCCATACTCACTCGCATCCCAATTGCCAATAAATTTAAGCGGGAAATCATTTTCACTAAAAGCCTGTAAAATAACATGAACATTATTCTCAGGTTCAATTCGGCAGACGCCAAACGAATAACCTTTAGATACCCCTGTAATCGCGCGAGTAAGTACATGATCGCCACCATAAGCTATAACTTCTGGCCTCACCCCATACTCACTATACACGTAATCCGCTATACCCTGATTATCTGCAACAACCACATCCGAGAACCTAACAGCAGACCTCTCAGATAATTTTAGAAATATCCTCGCAGCTCTACCCCACTTTTCGCGCCTCCAATCAAGGCCATCAATATTCGTAACTATTTTTTTTCTCGTAAACAAACGTAAAAAAGGAAGCAATAAGCAGCCAGAAACACCGAGGACTAATAATACCTTACTGCCACTGAAGACCGCATGAAGCATCGAAAAACCATCGTAAATTATGCTCGAAACACCGTTTGCATTTATAGGTACATACTTTAACTTTGCACCTTTATAAGACACCAACTTTTCTTTATATGTAGAAGAAGAGCAATAGACGAGATAGTCACCTTTTTCGTCAAGTAAATTCTCTACAAGCGTTTCAAAACCACCGTAACAAGCGGGCACACCTACGATTCCGATAATAGCAATCAACTTTCACCCTCCAAAGAAGAATTACACACTAAAAACAGTCGAAGTAAATTTTCTTCGAACTTTTCGGCACTAAACATTTCCGCTCGTAATAATGCCTTCCGAGAATAGTCACACCACAACTCAAAGTCTTCGGCCAAACATCCAATAAACGCTGATATTTCAGCAATATTACTCGGGTGAACTAAAAGCCCCGCATTACCAACCAACTCAACCGGACCACCTACTGGCGGAGCAATCACTGGGGCACCGGCTGCCATTCCTTCCAATATCGACAAGCCAAATGTTTCAACACACAACTCAGGATCAGACAAATTAATAACCAAAAAAGATACTTGATACAGATCAGATAGGTTTTTAGGGCGAGGCAACAGCTGTAAGTTTTTTGGGATCTCGCCACACATAAAATTCAAATCTTCCACGAAACAATTGATAGCGGCCACAAAATTAAAGTCAGGCATAGACTGTGCAAGTAAAATAAATTTATCTAGCCCCTTATAATTCTTTAAAGATCCGCAAAATAGGATTGAGCGCCGTTCAAAACGCGTCTTTTTTGAGAACCGAGAGCTAAATTTTAAATCTTTTCTAAGACCATTATAAAGAATGGTTGACTTCGGAAGTTCAAACTCTTCGGCCTCAGCTAAATACTTAGAAACAAAAATAACTTCCGACGCACAATATTCAATAAAGAAACGTAAAAACTTCTTAAAAGTAGGCGGTGATATATATGTTTCGTGAACATAAGCAATGCAATGAACGCCCATCAACTTAGCGGCAATGAAAGCGCCAAAAGGAAGCATAGTGTTAACTAAAAGAACAATCTTTCGTTGTCGTAGCTTATCTATCAACAAAAGACATATCAAAACTAAACAACAAATAAATTGTGATAACAGATAAGCAACAAGTAAAACCCACTTCTTATCGAACCGCCCATAAGGTATAATTTTTTTTGTAAAATCGCTATCGGACAAAAAACCATCGTGCTGGCTTGTCAGGACAACGCACTCAATATCACTACCAGACAAACAATTTAATGCGTCAGTAAGCACTCTAGGACTACCACTATAATCGTCTAGTAAGTGAACAGCGTAAACCTTAAGTCGTTTTTCACTCATTAACTTCTCTCTTTTTTATCACCTTAGCAGGCACGCCACCTATAACGACATTATCAGGAAAACATCCCCTAACAATGGCTCCAGCAGCTATCACACAACCGTCCCCAATTTTTGCGCCATCCAGAATAGTAACCTTAGCACCAATCCAACAGTTTTTACCAATTGATATTCCACTGCGAACTACGCCCTGCAAGCGGATCGGAACCCCCAACTCTTCGTATTTATGATTTTCAGGATGAACACTTAGATATGGTCCCGCGATAGTATCATCACCAATCCTCACGCCTCCCGCTCCTCCAATATGGGAGTAATCGCTAATGGCAACATTATCACCAATACGGATGACATCTCCGATATTCGATAATGAACCGCTTACCTTTACTGTAGAATAACTTCCTATTTTTGAACCATTTCCAACATGCAATCCATTACGGGAAAAACACTCTATTTGAACCCAATCTCCGATTTCAACTCCTTTTCCCACATAAAACTGACGTACGGCCATAACTCTAGATTGACGCCCCATAAAAACAAGCTTACGTACAAACAACATCCCTCGGAGTAAGGCAATCATTTTGATAAACAATAAGTACATCAAATAAGCACTTGTTACATGATCATCAATTTTGACCTCCCGCCCTTTAATTTTAGAGATAACTCTGACTACAATGTTCATACTTTCCTCACATCACTCTCACTTTTTTGACTGATGCGCCCACCTCTTAGGGCACTACCAATAGCCAATAGCAACGCCATCATAGTAACGCTCATACCATTAAATATTACATGCCCCGCAAATACAGAATGCAACACCATAAGTAACCACCCTAGCAAAAAATACCTACAACCACGGTATAGTGTCATACCATACACGCACAACATGACATAGACTGATAAGCCGAACATGCCATACATAAAAAGAATATCAAACGGGTCAGTTTCCAGCGTATCAAAGCCTATTTGCGCATACGGATTCTGAAAGGACAATAAACTCCCGCCCCCAAAAAGCCATCGCCACACACCGACACCTTGACTTTCTATTACGGAAAAAGCATGTGTAACATATTCGAGCCGAGCACTGGTTAAATATTCCAACACGGAATCGGAGTTTTTATAGCGAATAATTATCACATCAAATGCAACACTAGTAACATTCAAAATGTAGGGAGACAAATAGAGCAAGGCTAGCGCAAGTAAGGAAAACAATAACGTCCGAAACCTAGACAACCAAGCCAACATAAAGAGTGTCAGTAACGCTAAAACAATTGCTGTTTTAGAGCCGATCGAAAACATTCCCATACAAGCAATAACAAGACTAAGAACACTAACATCGCGATACAAACCGTAATGCTTCATAAGCAATAAAGTCAGTGCCGCAACCCCCAAATAGACTCCCAAACCATTGCCTGAGGCAAAAAAACCTTTAGTGCCAAACCCCCAGCCATAGGTACTATTCCCCAACCCAGAAACAGACGCAAAAACAATACTCATCGCAATAAAAAGCAAGTTACACTTTAAGAATCGCCCAACACCTCGAATATCCTGATGGGTAAAAAATAGTAGCACGGTGAATAGCAGTGAGAAAAATGCCAATCGATAAGCAGTCATCACACCATAAACGACACCGAAAAAATTACCACTGCGAATTGCGGCAACAAACTCCAACAGAGAACATAAAACAAACACGAATACCCACATTGCACTGAGTTTGTTTTTAACTGCTACATAGGCTAACAGCGCCGTCGCCAACAACCGACCAAGCTGTGACGGCGAAGCTAGCCCCCCTTCAGGTAAAAAACCCCGAACAACGAGAAACCCATTGACCATGTCAAAAAAAGGGAGGCATAAGAATATAAACCCTAAGACGACCGTTCTTTCTTTGAGAATCAACATTTTGGTGCCACACAGAAAAGAACTTAAGGGTTTATAAACGAAATACTAAAAAGTGGGCTAAAGTAACGCGCCACTTAAATAATTCACAGATACAGAGCGAGCCCTCTCTAAATGTGTGTGAGCGTCTTCAAAGTCAACACCCAACTTTGACTTTTCCACCACAGACTCCACATCAATAAATGGGCCGCAGAAAGTATCAATCAAACCAACACTCCCCAATAACTCAGTCATCCTCAAATTTTGTTTATTTTCAAAACGATCCCTTGCAAAGGTTAAAAACTTGCTTCGAAACAACAATGAAAAAACTGTCCCATGAAATGAATTGGTCAAAACCAATGCGGCCCTATCTACCAGCCCCAGTAACTGTTCAGGTGTTGGTTGCAAATCACTGCCGCCAACACCAAGTCCCCAAGGGCAGTTTGTAGAAACAGCGACAAGAGGTAAACCCGTAGATTGCGCCACGGCCTTTATACTATCAACCATCCATTCGGCTAGTTCCCTCTCTTGATTTAAGCGATACACCAAAATGTATGGTTCACTAGGTGCCAAACTATAGTCTGTTATCTCACTATAATCAGTTAACAGTAATGTAGGATCCACAACCTTAACGGCATCCAAGTTTGCCACGTCAGACACGATGTCAACACCGCTATTTTCTCTAACAGAAATCGCATCAAACTTTTCAATATAGCGCTTAAAAGTGCTCCTCAAATAGGGCTCCAACTGACTTTTACCAAAGCTTGGGGCATAAGATATTCTTTTGGCGCCTTTGGGTGCAAAGCCCAATAAGTAAGCTGGCGATGTAAACAGGAAATCGGCAGCCCAAACTTGATCACTCCCTGTAATAAATGCATATGCTTCTGGGCAGTCATTAGTTAGGTCATCATAGTCACACTCCTTACCGACGACATTCAAGTATTTAGCTCTAAAATCCTCAAAAGCCACATAAAATCCCTTCTCCCTCTGCTTTCCTTGATAGTATTGCTTGCGCTGATTCAAAAAATTTAAAGAAAATGCATTGCGAGATAACATCTTTCTGAAAAGAGAAATTGGTTTAAGCATGCATTTTCTTAACTTGTTTTTCTCCATGCGATAATTTAAAACAAAAACTTCAAAGCCCAATGATTCCACATAACGAGTCAGAGCATACACCTGATAAACAGCACCATAATTATTAGCGCCATGAAGCGTTATCACTCCCGCTTTTTTTTTATTCACCACACTTCCCTCAAACATTTAAATTGTATTTATTAACAGTTTTCTGACAGAAATATTAGCCCATATACTTCAAAATTTGTCGATAAACCACCGTCAGATCGCCACTTTCCTCGCCGACTTCATCCAAAAACACATTTGAAAACACCGCCAAAGGAGTATGTGATTTCAAGCTCAGAATATCGCCTTTCATAATAGACCCCAAAGCGCCACTACTTTGAGGCACCTTAAACTCTTCGATAAAAACTTTAGATTTATCAGTAGTCAAAAAGCCATTAGGTAATTCAATCGCGATATCAGGAAAAAAGGTCCTTTTATCACCAGTAGAATATGCGCGTAAACCATGCTTTTTTATCAGTGGATCAGAATTAAGTAAATCTATTATTTCAGACTTTACAGTATCAAAATCATCACCCACGATACCGCCAAACCGAACACTATCATTAATATAAATGCCGTGAGACCAATCACCTTGCGTTTTACAGAAGGCCTTAGTGGTAGCCAAATCAAAATTAATCAAGCCAACATTCTTCGCCTTCATAACCGATGTTTTCTTCAAATAGGCTTTAACCGAAAACGGAATAATTTCTTTTAGCTTTCCGACAAGCGTCTTCAGTAATGCTTTTTTAGCCCCCACAGTTTGAAAACCTTTTTCCTGTAAGAAAACATTAGGATTTACACTATATTTACGCCCTATAGTTCCATGATCTGAAACAAACACAATTTCGGCCCCTGGGTAAGCCTCATGCAGAGCGCGTATCTCTCCATCGAAAGCTTCATAATACTTCCGAATAGCCAACTCCAAATTTTCATCTTGCTGATTGCCAGTTCCGTCGCGCCTGACCCATTCGGTGTTCAGTATAGTCTCAGCCAAGACGGATGACGTTTTATAGACCACAAAACCAAAATCGACATCAAATCTTTTATTCAAGGCCAAGAAACATTCAGTTCTTTTCCTATTTTTATGTGCCAGCTGAGTAAAAATTTCGCCTGGAGACACCAACTTCTTATCAACCACAAGCTGATAAAGCCGATCATCAACAATATAACCCATCTGATTCAACTCACCTGATATCTCTTGGGGATAGCACAACTCTTTCGTAGCAGCTTGAGTCACGGGCGCTCCGCCGCCGCCACCTGACACAAAGAAACCATTAACACTTGGAGCAGGGAAAGTAGTAGGTAGATTCATTATACCAACACTGTGCCCTCTTTCATTTAAAGCTTGCCACAAGGGCTTTACTGTTTCCCCAAAACCGGGGATATCGTGAATACAAAACTCCAAGCTCCATTCCAAAGAGCCATCAACTTTAGGCTTATCATACATAGCGCCAGTTACAGAGGCGTGTTGTCCTGTAGCGATCTCCAACCATCCGCGACTCAAAAGATCATTAACAATATTCAGCTGCTTGCCTTTTTCCAACAAGGAAGATACAAATGGTGTCCACTCTCTCTGAAAAGCGCCCGTATGCGCCCCATCCATACCCACTAATAAAACTTTCACTGAAGCCTCCCCGACCTAAAAAAATTCTTTTTCAAATAATAAATTAGCCCAGAACTCTCAAGCGACAGCTGCTTTTTCACATACACTCGAAGAACGAAATTCCAAACCACAAATGACACGGCAGATGCGATCGCAGCACCCACCCCCCCCCACACTGGGATCAAAGCCAAATTCAAAACCGCATTTACAATGACAGCAACCACCATCCCTTTCATCGAGTCCTTTTCATGCCCCGTCATATTTAAGAGCGCACCAACCGAACCAAACATAGCATTCGCCAACTGCCCAACCACAAGAATTTGCAATGCAGCAAAGGAGAATCGATACTCTTCACCAAATATAAAAACAATTAGCCACTCACCCCCGACAAGGAAGATAATTGCTGAAACTATCGCCATAGAAAATATCATAATAGAACTTTTTGCAACCAGTAATTGCAGAGCTTCACCCTCATTCTGAGCATATAATCTTGCAAAATGAGGCTGAAGCATTTGATTTAGGACTGTAAGCGAAAAACTCACCAACAAACTTAGCTGTACAGCAACCCGGTATAAGCCTACATCCCTATCATCGCGCAACCAACCTAAGATTAACGTGTCCATATACCCAAATAATATCTGAGCACCACCAACAACCGTCAATGAATATAGGGCTGACCGCCACTCTTGCGGGACTTTACAATGCTCAGACAACGAATACGATTTCGATATTCTGGAGTGCATAAACACTACGAACAACAGTGCTAGCACTACAGATAACACATAGGTAGCTAAGGCATGAATAGGACCTAAAGTTATTACTGAGCAGAACTTGTAGAGAACGAACAGCAACACCACATTCGCTGCTGGCCGAAGAAAACCATCCGGCGCGACCCCAACCACAACAGCGCCCAACCCACGAAGCACTGCCGAACGAAACAACATTAATGACAAAAGAGGTAACGATATTAGCCCCACAACAAAAACACTAAAGCGTGGGTCACCCAACACATCTTTGGAGAAAAAAACAACTGCAGATACACCACCTATTACAACTAACGAATACAAAAATATCAGTCGATTTCCCCAACGGATTATAGTTTGTACAAACTCCCCCTTGCTGCCGGCAACTGCTTTTGAGACCTCTCTAACGGCCAACGTTGGAATGCCAGCCTGAACAGGAATCGAAAGCAACATGACAGCAGAGAGTACAAGGGAGTACAGACCAAACCCTTCAACGCCAAGTACTCGAGCCAACATTACTGTCAAAAAAAACATCAGCAATGTTCCCAACACCTTTACAAAAAGTACTCCCAAGCCACTCTTTATTAGCATTTTACTCAAAATCGAATACTCTCAATATCATATCGCTATACGAGCCAAAGCTAAGCTCTTCGCACCACTCGGCGAGTAATAAGTGTAACCACTCCCAGTGCCCCCCCTATAAATACAAATAAAACAACAACCAAAGCCCGAAGTGGACGGCTTTTTTTCTCTGGGCGCATTGGACTGACAACCGTCTCAATCAAATACTGATCATTCACTTCAGTAAGCATCAAGGTCTTAGTCTGAGCTTCAATCACCTCATAGAATACCGCCTGCATATCAGATATAGCGGTCTGCGCGATCTTTTTTTCTAGGTACTCTATACTTTTTCTCGCAACCTCTTGATCCCGACTCCGGAAATGCTCATTAAGCTCTCTAACAAACAAGTCCAACCATTCAATAGCCAACTCAGGATTATAAAAAGTAAATGATATCTGTATCAAATTTGTTTTAGAGTCCCGTGACACTACCAAAAACTCCTTTAAACGTTCATACACTTCATACCCAGAAGGTTCAGCTTTTCGCCCGTGACTCGGTTCCCTCAACCACTGCTTATTTACTGGGTCGAACATTTCCCGATCCCACACCAAAGTGTCTGACTCACCGCTCCAACCAATAACCCCCATAACCAAAGGCTTCAAATCATGTTTATCCACAACGGATTCGATAAACGGCCAACTTTCCAGCAGCGCAATAGCACGGTCAATATCATTACTTTCCTCACCACCGATATTAATTCCAGCCATAGCAGCCAAACCGCCAATTTGACCACTAAGTGCACTGCCAACCTCTCGCTCTCCTGGCGCGTAGATACCTTCACTTTTATACATATTCGGCAAGCTTATAGCGTAAACCACTCCCGCCACCGCAAACAAAAAAGTCACCCCAATAATCCACCACTTTCCCAGCCATAAAATGGAAAAAAGTTCACGAAGGTCTATTTCGTCGCTCCGGCCGTAGAGTTCGCGCTGTTCATGAGACAAGAAGCGGGAGTCTGGATTCGAGAAACTGGAATCGGGATTCGCTCCGCTTAGGAATCGAGAGTCGCTTCGCTCAAGAGTCGATGTAATTACATCTAGCTGCTCTTCCATTTTTTTTAATTTTTTATCTATTTCTTTATCTGTCATGGTTCGCTGCACTCAAGATTCGCTTCGCTCAGGATTCGAGAATCGAGATGCTGGAATCGGGATTTTAATTTTATTTGTTCGCTTCGGTTCGCTCAGGAATCGAGAATCGGGGTTCGGGAACGCTTTGCTAAGGAGCCTGCATCTGGACTCTATTTCTCGGCTCACGCATATCGCCCCCCAGCTCTGCTTTTCCGGTTTCCCGTATTCCCGCCTCTCGCTTATCCCGCTTCCGGGTTATTTCGCTTCCGCCCTTAACTCTTCTAGCTCTTTTTTTAAGCTGTCGTATTGTTGTTGTTTGTAATCTATAAAACGGCTAGTGAGTGCTGCTTTTTCGATTATGCCTTCTGGGGTTAATAAATAAGCATAACCGGCCTTATTTTTCGACCTTGCAAAATTACCCGCTTTAACCCAGCCCACCTTAACTAGAGCTTTCAGGCAATAATTCACCTTGCCCAAGCTTATACCTAGCTCGGCGGCCAATTCGCGCTGGCTTAGGTTGGGGTTTTGAGCCAGTTTACGCATTAGCGCTAAACGGACTTCATCGGGCATGGGTGTTTGATTCATGGGTGGCGAGTTTACGACAGTTTTGCGGGGTGTTCAACCACTGAACGTTCGCTTTGCTCAGGACGCGGGATTCACTTCGTTCAAGAATCGGGAGCGCTTCGCTCGGGATTCGCTTTGCTCAAGAAGCGGGATATTGGAGTCGGGGCGCTGCGCTCGGGAGGCGCTTCGCGCCGGGAATCTGGGTTCACTTCGTTCAGGAAGCGGGATGCTGGAATCGGGGGAGCTTCGCTCCGGGAATCTAGAAGCCTACTCCTCAAATCTAGCATCACATCTCCCGAATCTCGCTTCCGCTCTTTCCCGCATCCTATTTTTCCCGCCTCTCGCTTCTTGAGCATAGCGAAATCGTGACTTTAAATTCTTCGCCTAGCTCTTCAAATATCACTTCGCGATTAAGCTTTTTCGCCTCTTGGTACACCATGGGTAGGCCGCGACCTAGCTTATCCACATACCTTAGGTTTTCTAAAAATTTTAAGATAATGGGATTACTGGAATAAGAAACGCCATAGGGTAACTTCGCAATTGATACTGTATTTGGTAAGCGCCCTGGTGATATAAATTCTATGCGATTTCTAAAGTGCATTATGCGAATTCGAGAACCTGCAATAC
Organism: Marinagarivorans sp.; assembly: GCF_982758155.1. Classification (NCBI taxonomy): domain Bacteria; kingdom Pseudomonadati; phylum Pseudomonadota; class Gammaproteobacteria; order Cellvibrionales; family Cellvibrionaceae; genus Marinagarivorans; species Marinagarivorans sp. The sequence continues at coordinate 10,750 of NZ_CEXWTU010000155.1, forward strand.
TGTAATTTCTATGCACTACGGCATTAACTATCAACTCTCGCAATACCTTATCGGGGTAGCCCGCTTTTGCGTCGACTGTTTTCGCCCCATCTATTACGCTAGGTGCGGCACTATTATTTTTTAGCACGGCAAAGGTTTTATCAATTTGCTCTGGTAAGTTGCCGCCTATCACTTGCTTATCCACTAAATCGCTATCGACTTTATCGCCAACAAAATGCGCGTAACTAATGCAGGCATTGGGCAAAAAACGCTGCGGATTAATGCCGAACAACAGCAGGCCCGCTATTGTTGGCTCTCCATTGGTTAATATATCCATATTGTTGAATAAGGTCGCATGGTCAACCTCATCCGCAAGACTTAGGTCGTATCTTGCCAAATATTGATCGAGGGCACTTAGGTTTAAATCTTTAATTGATGCCCCTACCACCGGGTTAGCATCAACATGGAATACCCCCGCCTGCTGGAATAATCGCATTAGCTCGTGAACCGATGCCGCCCTATTGGTGGCACCAACGCGAACTAAGTATTGCCCAGCGTTAGTTTGGTAGGGTTTATCGGTACCCTTAGGGATGTTGATTACTCCAACGTTTTTGCCCGCTATCGCTACTACGCTTACCTCGGCATTAACAGGTGGATTAAGGCTTGTGCGTAAAATATTAGCCACCCAATCACAAAAAGCATCGGCATTATTTAAACCAACTACCTCACCACTGTCACTCACCCCCACCAGCACAACGCCACCCTGGCCATTCACAAAAGCAACTAGCTCTTTCGCTAAAGATTCTGGGCGTACCTCGGCTGTTTTAAATTCTACCGCGCTGTTTTCGCCTTGTTGGATGAGTTCTTCAATATTCATTCGCTTCGCTCAGGTATCGGGATATTGGAGTCGGGGACGCTTCGCTCGGGAGGCGCTGCGCGCCGGGAATCTGGAATTTTAACCCACTTACTCGCTGCGGGGTTCGCTTTGCTCAGGTGTCGGGATACTGGAATCGGGGGCGCTTCGCTCTGGGAATCTAGAAGCCTACTTCTCAAATCTAGCATCACGCCTCCCGAGCATAGCGAATCTCGACTCCTAAGCGAAGCGCATCCAGCATCTCGATTCCAGCGTTTTTTCAACGTTGCGAGGTTTTCTTTTTCGCATTCATTAATGCGCCCAACTGCTTTGCAATAATCATTATACTTTCCTGCCATCGATCGCTTAGGGCTTTATCA
>NZ_CEXWTU010000156.1:0-11940 GCF_982758155.1 Marinagarivorans sp.
CGTCTAATTGGACAAACTATTATTGCCCCGCCCCTTAAACCCTGAAACCTCTCCTAAAGCAGTCCCAATGTTATGGCTGAATTTGAAAAACCTGAAATAATTTGGACCGATTCAAGCGTGCCAAAATCACGCACTTTCGATGACTTTTATTTCAATGAAGATAACGGCCCTGAAGAATCGCGATTTGTATTTTTACAGCACAATCAATTACAAGCACGCTGGGGTAACTTAGCGCATTGCTCAAGCCAGCATCAGATATTCACCATTGCAGAAACAGGGTTTGGAACGGGCCTTAACTTTTTAACCACTTGGGCACTATGGAATAAAGTGGCCCCAAAGACTGCAACACTCCACTATATCGCGATTGAAAAATACCCCCTCAATCGAGAACAGATTAAGAAGTCTAATTCGCAGTGGACCGAATTAAGTTTATTAGCCGAACAACTTTATAAACAGTACCCCAGCCCCTTACAAAGCAACGTTAATCGGCTCACTTTTAACCGAGGGCGAATTAAATTAACGTTAATTTTTGATGATGCCAAAAATGGCCTTGCGGGACTGCGGCCGTCTCATAGCTGTGCGCAACACGTTCACCAGAGTGGCTACCATTATGGAAGCTCATTTAGCCCCGTGGACGCTTGGTTTCTGGATGGGTTTTCGCCGGCTAAAAATCCCGACATGTGGACGCTTGCACTCTATGAGGTCATGGCCGCACTCAGTCAAAAAAACACCTCAATCGCCACGTCTACATCCGCTAGCGATGTTCGCCGCAACTTACACATAGCCGGATTTAACGTGAAAGCGACGCCAGGCTTTGGCCCCAAGCGTGAAATGCTGGCCGGCTTTTTTGAGCCATCAGAAAAATCTAATGCGCGAGACACGCACGAGGAAAAGCCTCAAAGGGAAAATGGCCGTGCAACTCGCCAGCGGGCGCGCCAAAAAGAAACACCTAACGCATCATGGCATCTATCGCCCAACCAGCAGCAAAGTAATATAAAACACATTGCCATTATCGGCGCAGGGTTAGCCGGCGCCCACTGCGCTTATGCGTTAGCATCACGCGGCTTTAAAATTACAGTATTAGAGAAAAACAACATTGCCAGTGGTGCAAGCGGTAATCCACAAGGTGTGGTTTATACGCGCTTTTCTCATCAGCAAGATGCACTGGCCCAATTTAACCGATATGCGCTGCACTACGCCGACAGCCTCTATAGCAACGGTTTTTATGACCGTAATGGAGAACGTTGCGGCGTATTGCACTTGGGTATGGAAGACAAGCAGCAAGCGATTCAATTGAAAGTTGCCGAACAACTCAAAGAAAATAAACCTTTGGCTTCATGGCTCACTAAACTGTACAGCGCAGAGGCTACGCAACTCGATAACGACAGTGAGGGGCTTTTCACTGAGTATGGTGGCTGGTTACAGCCACCAGAAGTCTGTCAGCATCTACTTCAGCACTCCAACATTACCGTGAAAGAGCACACGGCGGTCCACAGCCTCACCCCCATTGAAGCTGGATGGGAGCTGGATCTTGGCTCGGACGATAATTTAACGGCCGACGCAGTGATCATTGCTAACGCCAACAGCGCCACCCAATTTGAACAAACAGCACAACTCGCCATCAAGCCCATTCGAGGGCAGATGACCTACGGTGAGATAGCCGACAATGAAGCCTTTCCATTAGCAACATGCCTTTGTGGTGAGGGCTATATTGCTCCAGCGATTAAGCGACAAGATAAGGCTGAAACAGTGTGTTTTGGTGCGACCTTTGATTTAGGCCGGCATGATTTGGCAGTATCCGATGAGGACAATCTGAAAAACTTGGCACTAGCCGCTCAGTTAATTAGCCCTGCCCCGCTACCCAACCTAAGAAATATACAAGGTCGAGCCTCCTACCGCTGTACTACGCGCGATTATCTACCCATCGTAGGCCCGGTATGTAATACAGAAGAAATGCTTGAAACTTTTGCCCCTTACCGCGCCAATAAATACACGATCATTGATCAGCCGGGGCAATACCATCGCAACCTTTTCATCAATATTGGTCATGGCTCACGAGGACTTTCGTACACCCCTTTAGCGGCGGAAATACTGGCCAGCGTCATCACCGGCGAGCCACTCCCTATTGACGAACAGCTTTACCGCCAGGTTCACCCAGCACGTTTCATTATTCGAGATTTGGTTAGAAATAAGGTGTAGTTAAAGCATTGCCATTATGTGCTGACATTCATCAGAGGATACAGGTTGCACAGAGAGACGAGGCTGTTTAAGAAGCACCATGCTTGCCAGCTGAGATTCTTTTTTTAACCTTGCTAATGGTAGAACATGATCAAATCGTCGCTTCAGCTTTAAGTCCACGCAATACCAACGCGGCTTTTCGAGCGTGCTTTTCGCATCATAGTAGGGGCCGCTTGAATCAAATTGTGCCGGGTCGTTATAACCGCTACGCACAACGGTCGCCAGCCCCGCAATGCCGATCAACTTACAGCTACTGTGGTAGATAAAAACGTTATCGCCTAGCTGAATATCATCACGCAAGTAGTTACGCGCTTTATAGTTGCGTACGCCATCCCAAACCGCGGGCGATTTCAGAGCAAGATCATCAATAGAGAATTCATCAGGCTCTGTTTTAAAAAGCCACGATTGAGGTAAAAGCACTGGGCTAATCTTCCCAAACCCAGCGCAAAGGCTCACCGAAATCATCTTTAATGAGCTTTCGTTTAGGCCGACGCGGCTTAGGCTGTACTGGGTGTTTGCGCTCCTCTAACGCTTTAACCGATTCAGTAACCGGAGTGCGTGATTCAGACGTGCGACCGTTAAAACCCTGTGCGAAAATGTTGACGTTATTCGGATTACCACTTAATCCTCGCGGCACGGCATTCACCTCGCCACCACCAGACATATAGCTGGATATGGCTTGTTCAAGCTCGGCACGAACTTCAGCTTTCGTTTTAAGTGGCTTCATAACACAACTGTAATGAGAATATAGTAATTACCTTAGCGCTTAACGCTATGAAAATAAAGGAACAGAACCACAGCACTGCGGCTATCATCAATCTCGCTGATGATAACTTACAAAAGGCTCCTCGAAACTAATACGCCCAAGCTTCCCCGCTCGCAACTCGCGAACAAAAAGCTCTCCCGTACGCAAGAAGTCCACACGCCCACCTTTTGCGCAACCACGCCGTTTAGCGACTTGCTCCATGGCCTCGTAAGCAATGTCAGACAACGATTTTATCGTAAAGTACTCACTCACACGCTCAGGGTAGCGCTGCAGCATGTAATCCATCGCGAATAAGCCAAGATCGTCATATTCAAGTGCCGTATCACGAATAGCCCCACTGGCTGCCAAGCGATAATTTACCATTTCATTCTTGGCGCCCGGCCAAGTCATTCCCGGCGTATCAATAAGCACAAAATCGTCTGTTACACGAATTCTGGCCTGCGCTTTAGTAATTGCAGGCTCATTACCTACGCTCGCGACTTTACGGCCAACCAAGGTATTGATGAGTGTAGACTTACCCACATTTGGGATACCGAGAATAAGTGCCTGCACTGCCTTAGCACGCCGAGCCTTCTGAGGCAGCATGGCAAGTACTCTATCCGGTATAGTTTTAGCGATACTGTTTTTCTCAGTAGTAATCGCTAACGCATCAACATTTTCTTGTTCGCGCCAAAAAGCTAACCATTGCTCGGTAATGGCGCTGTCAGCAAGGTCCGACTTACTCAGCACTTTAAGGTAAGGCTTATCTTTGCGTAAGGTTTCGATCATAGGGTTAGAACTGGAGTAAGGCAGCCTCGCATCCAGCACCTCAATCACAACATCCACCGAAGGCATGATATTTTTAACTTGTTTGCGGGCCTTCTCCATATGCCCAGGATACCAATTGATTAACATATTGTGCTCAAATAAGGGCGTTGAAAGGCAAGATGTAAAACCTTACCCTGTATAAAACAATCTACTTACCGCGATGGCTAGCGTTGCCACAGAGCGAAGCAAAAGAAACGGAAACGCTAACTTGCGACGCAGACCTTCGTCACTTTAAACATAATGAGATCAGGATCATTCAAATCGACCTTTTCACCCAGTTTAAAGCACCCCTGTCCCGCTAGAGGAAGAAACTTGTTATGGACAACGATACTATCAGCTCGACCAAACTTAACCACCGAGCCATTGGTACTGGTATCCAACAAGCCAAGCTGACCGTCCTTCATCACGATCGCGCAGTGGTTACGCGAAGCCAGTTCGCTATCAACAACCATCTGACAAACCGACTCATCACGACCAATTTGAAACGGTAAGTTACTCGGTAGCAAGCTATATTCTTTACCGCGAAAAAATAACGCAGCTCTTACATCCAACTCTTCTGCTGGCTCATCTATCAGCGTGTTCAAGCGTGTGGCAGAGATATTATCGCCCATCGGCTTAGCCTCATAACTGCGAAAACGTCAATTTTGACACGCCAGCCCTTAAAACGATAGTCAAAGCATCCTTTGATGGCTTGAGCGGCCCAGAAAATGATCAGTTTGTCCGCCTATTTACGCATGGCTGAATAGTTACAAATAAATATTATATTAGGTGACGAAATAGCATTGAACGGAAGATCTCGAATGTTAGCGACGAAGCCCTCCATATGGAAATTACTCCAAACCCAAGCGCTGACACGAATCGCCCGACTTGGGCGCCAAAAGGCTCTTTTTTGCGTTTATCACTCTCGCTTAAATGCACATAAAGCTTGTTCGCTACAGCATACAAACTGTATAGATCACTCTTTTAGCTCTAGAATATTGAGGTTACTGGTTTTTTGACGTTTAATTAGTCCATGAAACAAAAAGTAACGGGCCTGCTTGGCGAAATCCTGCAGTGTGATAACGCCCCATACCGGTTAATGGAAACACTATGATCCTATGCAAGCCCCAGTTTTCACTGTTTTGTTCGCTGTTATTAACAATTCCCGCTGTTAATGCTGCAGACATTTATAAGTGTATTCAGCCCGACGGCACCCCTCTTTTTCAAGCAGACTGCCCCAGCAATAGCATAAGCTCCGTCAAACTTAGTATTAGTGACATCAGCGACCTAGGGTTTAACAACAACGACACGCGTGGTTCCGCTGTCGGCGACCAGCTTATTCAGAACGGTAACTTTGAGGACCTTGTAGATGGCTGGTTAATCCGAGGCGATGCCGAAACGCTACCCGAAGAAGGTACTGCCGGTACAACGGCATTACGAGCATTTTCGAAAGGTGAAGTCGAAAGTAAAACGCGCCTGCGCCAATGCATTCCCGTAAAAGGGATTGGCAAAGCCAGTATTAGCGCATTTGTTAAGCAAGAGGGCTCAGCCAACCTTAAAGACAATGAACTACGCGTGGTTTCTTTTACATCAGACGATTGCTCAACCGGTGGCGAATACAATGCTCAACTCAACCCAACAGCCGCACCGGGTTGGCAAAAAGTCAGCAAAACCGACCTGGTTCCAGCCTTAGGTGCCAAAGCCATAATGGTTGAAATTGTTCACATCAACGCAGGTGGCGAGCCCGCATACGCGCTATGGGACGATATTGAATTCACCCTCACAGAAATAGAATCTGGCACGGTAATCCAATCTGTTTTCAGCCAATATACTCGCCCCATTGGCGAGAATCACATTCACAATAGTGATTTCGAAAATCAACTCGACAGCTGGCAAACCGGCTGGCCTGCCGAGTGGAATGAATATGGCGGCCAAGAGGTTTCCGGTGGTATTCACATCAAAGCCCACTCTAACTTCGGAAAAAAAATCCGCGGCGAGGCTTTAAGCCAGTGCGTTAACATTGGCGCCAATAAAACCTTCAAAACAGGGGTAAGCTTTAAACAAGATAAACTATCGTCTCAGCAAGGAAACGGCTTATTAAGGGTCGCTTGGATGCAAAATATAGACTGTAGTGGCCGGCAACAACTTGGCGCCAGCTACGAAACGACAAACACACCAAACTGGCAAGCACTCGGCGGGCAAATCAGCGCACCCGAAGGGGCGCAAAGTGCTCTCATACGCATGTACCAAACAATAGATGATACCGGTATGTTCGGCGCCTTTTGGGATAATGCCTTTTTTATCGCAACGGAATAAGGGGCGGGGCAAAAATAGTTTGTCCAATTAGGCGAAGGCGCCTGCTTTATCAACAAGGCGTTCGAAGGGGCGCATGCCGGGGCCTATAAGGATATAGGTTAGTAGGGTAAGTTACCGGGGCATGTAACGCTTTGGGCAACGATGTTGAGGAAGCAGGAGGCAAGTATTATTGGGTAAAGTATTTTTTCCTCGGCCCTAACCTATTCCCTCACGAATGACCATTAGTGGAGGAAACAATATTTCCCCCACTAATGGTTGATGACCAGATGCTTACATTCAAACGCGCCATCAGTGCATGGGAGGTAAACTCACCGCCCAATATGATTGCTTAAGCGCTATTTCATCACAGCTTTCTTTGCTCCATAGCCGCTTTATCTTTGTGTCGCGCTTTTAATCATTGTGAAGTCGCAATACAATGCCGTCTCATTACTGTTTAAGCTGTATACATGTTTGACGAAATTCCCGCCCAACGCCCCCAAACGCCTCTGCTTGATACCATCCAAGGGTCGGCTGATGTACGCGCACTCGATGAAAAGCTACTGCCACAGTTAGCCAAAGAATTACGTGCATTTTTATTATTTACCGTGGGTCAATCTGGCGGGCACTTCGGTGCTGGGCTGGGTGTTGTAGAGCTCACCATCGCCTTACATTATGTCTTAAACACCCCCGAAGACCGTGTAGTGTGGGATGTAGGCCATCAAACCTACCCGCACAAAATATTAACCGGTCGTCGTGAAGCTATGGGCTCAATACGTCAACAAAACGGCTTGTCGGGTTTTCCAAAACGCTCCGAAAGCCCTTACGATTCCTTTGGGGTTGGCCATTCAAGCACCTCGATAAGCGCCGCTTTAGGCATGGCTTTGGGCGCACAAATGGCCGGTAGAACGCAAAAAGCTGTCGCCGTAATTGGTGATGGAGCTATGACAGCCGGCATGGCTTTTGAAGCGCTCAACCATGCGGCACATACAAAAGCTGACTTACTTGTTGTTTTAAACGATAACAATATGTCTATCTCACCTAATGTCGGCGGACTGGCAACCTACTTTTCCAAGATTTGGGCATCCAAGGCCTATACCAGTTTTCGTGAAGGCGGAAAAAAGGTTCTAAAGCGGCTTCCTCAAGCCTCTGAATTAGTGCGTAAAACCGAAGAGCACATGAAAGGAATGGTATCCCCAAGCACTCTTTTTGAGGAATTAGGGTTTTATTATGTAGGCCCAATTGATGGCCATGACCTTCCGCGACTGACCCACGACCTAAAAAATCTTAGCGAGATTCCCGGCCCTAAACTACTGCATATCATCACACAAAAAGGAAAGGGCTTTACGCCGGCCGAACAAGACCCTGTTGGCTACCACGCCCTTAACAAGATCGAACCTAAGCCCGAAAAACGTCAACTGAAACGCTTAAAGTACCAAGACATTTTTGGCCAGTGGCTCTGCGATACCGCTGAACAAGATTCTAGCCTTGTCGGCATTACACCCGCCATGTGTGAAGGCTCGGGCATGGTCGAGTTTTCCGAACGCTTTGCCGACCGCTATTTTGACGTCGCCATTGCCGAGCAACATGCAGTCACCCTGGCTGCAGGCTTAGCTTGCGAAGGCCAGAAGCCAGTTGTCGCTATTTACTCAACTTTTTTGCAGCGCGCTTACGATCAGTTAGTTCACGACGTTGCCATTCAGAAGCTAGATGTTACGTTTGCCATTGACCGCGCAGGTTTGGTTGGCGAAGATGGTCCGACCCATGGTGGTAATTTCGACATATCCTACCTTAGCTGTATTCCAGAACTCATTATCGCAACACCCAGCGATGAAAACGAATGCTACCAGCTGCTCAAAACCAGTTATGACTTTAAAGGCCCATCGGCTATTCGCTATCCACGCGGCACAGGTTCAGGCGCAATCATTAATAAAAAGGCAACGGACCTTCCTATCGGCACAAGTCGCTCTATTCTTGCTGGAACATCTGTCTGCCTGTTGAATTTTGGCGTGCTACTCCCATCGGCAAAGAGCGTTGCTCTAAAGTCGGGTTATAGCCTTATCGATATGCGCTGGGTAAAGCCGCTGGATACTTCCGCGATCATCAAGGCAGCTCAAGAACACCAATTAATTGTCACACTTGAAGAAAACACGATTCAAGGCGGTGCAGGCAGTGCCGTGGCTCAAATTCTCAATCAGAACAGCATTACCACTCCGATAATCAATCTTGGCCTCCCCGATAGTTATATTGAACACGCAAAACGCTCGGATCAACTCAAGCAAATAGGGCTAGACAGCAAAGGGATTGAAGCATCAATCGCTCTACGCCTTCAAAAACTAAGCCCCGCCCCTGCAGCCTAGCTTAACCACTAGGCTTCAAATAAGATTTTTTTGAATGTCCGATATACCTTGGCGTTTAATTTGCTCTTGTTATAATCAAAGTATCTAGACTAACAGCCGTAATACACTTTTATTGTCTATGCTAGTAATGCATAGCCCCGCTCCTAGTCCATTTTTAGACCGGGTGCTAATAAACAAAAGTGTTTTTATGGCGAACGGGATTTTAACCTATCAAGGTTAGAGCAAAGCCCGCCGACAGACCCACAGACTAAGTGCCTTACCTATGAATAATCGTGAAAAGCTCGACGCTATTTTTGACCAAGTCGAAACTGTCATTATGTGCCGACAACACCCCGTCACTGGACTTATGCCAGCCAGCACTGCTGTCACCACACACGGGGACTACACCGATGCATGGGTGCGCGATAACGTTTATTCAATCATGAGCATTTGGGCGCTTGGCTTGGCATACCGCCGACAACACGAAAGTGAGCGCGCTGATCAACTTGAGCAAACCACCATTAAACTCATGCGCGGCTTACTCTTATCCATGATGCGACAAGCAGATAAAGTCGAAAAATTCAAACACACCCTGCACCCCCTCGATGCACTGCACGCGAAATACGACACCGCAACGGGCCTCCCTGTGGTCGCTGATGATGCTTGGGGACACTTGCAAATTGATGCGACCTCCATTTTTTTGCTGATGATGGCCCAAATGACAGCATCTGGCTTACGCATCATTCGCACATTCGGTGAAGTCGACTTTATTCAAAACTTGGTCTATTACATCTCAAGTGCTTACCGCATTCCCGATTTTGGCATATGGGAGCGTGGTAATAAAATTAATAACGGCAAACCCGAAATTAATGCAAGCTCTGTCGGCATGGCAAAAGCCGCACTTCAAGCGCTTGACGGCTTTAACTTGTTTGGTGCAAACGCCAGTAAACGCGCCGTGATTCACACCATCCCCGATGCCGTATCGCTCGCGCGCAATACCTTAGCCAGCTTGCTGCCAAGGGAATCCCTATCAAAAGAGGTCGACAGTGCCTTATTGAGCATTATTGGCTTCCCTGCATTTGCAGTAGGCAACAAGAAACAAATCGAAACCACACGCAACGAAATTCTGAGTAAGTTAGGCGGCGAATATGGCTGCAAACGCTTTTTATGGGACGGCCACCAAACAGCTATTGAAGAAAGCTCACGCATTCATTATGAACACTCAGAGCTTGCCAGCTTTGAGCACATCGAATCCGAATGGCCACTGTTTTACACCTATCTCTACATACAAGCCCTGTTTGATGATGAACGCACCCAAGCTGATGCCTACCGCCGAAAGCTTGAATCGTTAATGGTCAATGTGGACGGGTTTGGCTTATTGCCTGAACTTTTTTATGTACCATCCGAAAATGTGGACGCCGAGCGCAAAAGCCCTCGTAGCCAAAAACGCGTCGCCAATGAGAACGTCCCTCTTGTTTGGGCTCAAAGCTTATACATTACTGGGCTGCTACTTGATGAAGGCTACGTAACAAAGGATGACCTTGACCCCCTCGTAATGCGACGTCGCTCTAGGCGTTATACAAAAAGCCAAATCGCGTTGGTTGTACTTGCCGAGAATGATGAGATCAAACAACATCTCGCCAAGCATGGTGTTATTGCCGAATCCCTTGATGACATTAACCCGGCCAAAGTAATCTCTGCACCGCATTTAGTCCAAGCCTTTACGCAAGTCGGCGCCAACGACACCATGGGCCTGACGGGTCGCCCATCCCGCCGCTTGCAAAGCTTAGCCACAAGCCAGACTTACACCATCAACGGCACTCGCTGCTTATGTTTATCTTGGCTGCAGAGCGAACAAAATGGTTACCGTAGTTTCGATACTCAACTCGCCACACAAAATATCGAGCGAGAGCTGGCGCACATTCACAACCACTGGCTAGGCCAAGAAGTCGCCGTGTTTACCTGGATGGTAGACCAGCGTTTCTGCGAAACACCTGGCGCAACAGCTTTTTTCGACGCCATTTGGCAACTACAGCTTCGCAGCCAACACGAGCATGTAGGTTATGCCTCAGCCAACCTAGCATTGCGCGCCGCAAGAGATAACGAACTGCACCTGCCCAGCCTATGCCTCACACCCTTCAAAACACGATCTCGAGACATGAGCGACTACTCACCCAAAATCACTCAAGAGACTCTAATACCTGAAGCCGAGCCACTTTTCACCGCCGATTCCGACCTTGCCCTTTACGATGCCATTAATGCATTTATGCAAGATCGCTCGCTGGAAAGCAACGTTAATAACGAAACGGTAAATTGTGGTGGACACACTCGCCTCAAAGACTTAATTAAGCACATTTATTTTAATGCACAGATTCAAAATCACTGGTTAAGTGCTCGCACCTGTTTTGCCATATTAGGCCACACCCATATTGATCTCGGCGATGCACTGACCATGCTAGCGGCGCGTCACCTTTCAATTAGTATTGGTAGCCAACAGAATAAGCGCATCACCCTCGCACACGCAAAACCCAACGCTGAAATTTACCGAGACATCAGTGAAGTTACTGACAGCGCTCTAGAGCACACACTCATTCAAGAAGTGCTGGCCACCATCGGCGGGCTTATGCGAACAAGACCAGACCTCTTTAAAGGGTTAGGTTCTGTTCAACTTCACAACCTGCTCCGCCTTTGCTGCAAGCAAGAAGATAGCGAGCTTACCCTTGAAGAGCTTGGCGTCCGATCCCCTGCACATATCTTAAATAAAATTGAAGCCATTCTTGAATCACAGCGACAGCTGTTTTCTCTCGGTGTTACCCAGTCGTACAACAATAAGCGTGCGAGCTACGCCGGTATTGCCAACAGTGACGCAGAAGCTGCGCACGCAATTGACACAGACTGGTTTGAGTGGCGTGTAGAGCGAGGGCTTATCACCAACTTCGATGAGGATTTCCTATTAGAAATTTGGCAAAGCCTTACCCATGCTCGATACATTGTCTTTGGCGGCAAAGATATGCAGGACTTCACCCTTGACTGCGAACTAACCCGCAGCTCAATGACGCCGAGTGAAGCAAGTTTTGCTCAGCATATTGATCAGCTGACGCATCACATTCACCCAGCCTACTTCAAAAGTGCTGCCATTGAAGCGCTTTACGGCTTTACTAACTACTGCACCAAAAACCCAGAAGTGTTTTTTGAACAGCCCGTCGTTATTGCACAAATAGTTGAGACTGCAGCTCATAAGCTAATTAAAGACCGAGACACAGATACCGGAGAAATACGCGACATCGACATTTTACTGCAGGAATCACCCGCCGTACTGCAAACCTATGTCGAGAAAGCGATTATCGACATGACAACAAACGGCCAGAACACTTTAGCCCCACAATAAAGCAGGCCCAAGCTGCATTAAGGGCCGAGGAAAAAATTCTTTATCCAATAATACTTGCCTCCGGCCTGCTCAGCAGCGTTGCTCAAAGCGTTACATGCCCCGGTAACTGCTCCACGACATTATGCTCCTGC
>NZ_CEXWTU010000157.1:0-11831 GCF_982758155.1 Marinagarivorans sp.
GCCTTACAACATATCTATGCTGCGGGTGATGACCATGCGGCGTTAACAGCGCAAAGTTTAGGTGGTGGCGGTGGCGAAGGGGCCATTAATATTAGCGGTGGCATTGCTTCTGATGCGCCCATGATTTTTGGTTTGGGCGGCGCCGGTGGCGATGCCGGTACAGCCAGTGATGCGACGGTGGTGGCGGTAGCCAATATTGAAGCAACGGGTACTAATGCCGCCGGGGTTGTGGCGCAAAGTATTGGCGGCGGTGGCGGTAACGGCGGCTTGAATGTGAGTGGTGGTTTATCGCTGGGTAAATCAGCGGATATTCCGTCTATAACGGTAGGCATTGGGGGTGCCGGCGGTGAAGGCTCAATCAGTGGTGATGCCTCGGTTAACCACACGGGTACGATTACAACCGCCGGTGACTGGAGCCATGGCATTTTGTCGCAAAGCTTGGCTGGCGGCGGTGGTAATGGAGGCTTGAATGTTTCGGGTGAAATCAATTGGGCCGACTCCACTAATTCGGGTGGCGCAACGGATTTAACGATAGTCGCTGGGGTGGGTGGTTCGGCCGGAACAGGGGCCGACGCTGGTGCAGCTGCGGTTGTCTCAACCGGTAATATTGCCACCGAAGGCGATTACGCTCGCGGTATTTTTGCCCAAAGTTTAGGCGGTGGGGGCGGTACCGGTGGCATGAATGTTACGGGGGTTTTCGCCAAAGATAGCTCACCGATTACGGTCAGTGTTGGCGGTTCTGGCGGGGCGGCGGGTAATGCCGATGCGGCCAGTGTTAATCGCGGTACTGTCGATGCGGCAGCGGGCCTGATTACAACCGATGGTATCGGGGCTATTGGTATCGAGGCGACCAGTATTGGCGGTGGTGGTGGCGATGCGGGCATGAACTTCACAGCCGGTATTAGTCTTGCTGGTGCTGACGACGGTGCTTCTAGCAACGCGATGCAATTAAATATAGGTGGTTCAGGCGCGGCTGCGGGTAATGGTGCGGCCGCGGATATTGATCATGTGGGTAATGTGGTTACCGCTCAAGATGAAAGCCACGGCTTGTTTGCGCAAAGCATCGGCGGTGGTGGCGGTAACGCGACCATTAACCTTTCGCTGGTTTATGAAGGCAAAAATGAAGAGAACAAAGCGTTAGCGATAAATGTGGGGGGTGGCACCGGTGTGGGCGGGCAAGGCGATCAAGTCTCGATCGATCACACTGGTGATGTGAATACCCTAGGAGGTTATGCGCATGCGATCTTTGCGCAGAGTGTTGGCGGCGGCGGCGGTAATGCCGGCCTTACCATGGCTTATAACAAAGTCAGTGGCGGTAAAATGGATATCACAATTGGTACCGAGGGCGCCGATGGCGGTTCTGGTGGCAATGTTGTGGTGGACGCTAACGGTAATTTAATCACGGCGGGCGAAGGTTCGCACGGTGTGTTAGCCCAAAGTGTGGGTAACGGTGGCGGTAATAGTAATAGCACCTCGGTGAGTGTCACCGGTGCCAGCACTGAAGGTGAATCGACCCAAGGCGCTAGCCTGAGCATTGGTTTGGAAGGGGGTGTTGGTGGCGCGGCAGGTGATGTGGCGGTTGATATTACAGGCCTGATCAGCACTTCCGGCGCAACCGCGTATGGCATCTTTGCTCAAAGTGTTGGCGGTGGCGGCGGTAATGGCGGTAGTGCCAGTGGCAGCGGTGCCTCGGCGGCACTCGCCATTGGTGGCAACGGCGGTGAAGGTGGCCTTGGTGGCAAGGTAGAGGTTGATTCATCGGCGTTGCTGGGCACTTTAGGCGATGACGCCATTGGAATACTTGCGCAGAGTGTTGGCGGTGGCGGCGGTACAGGCGGCATGACTAAAACCGGCTGGATACCCTCAGATAAAGGCACTGGCGTGAGTGTTTTAGTGGGTGGCGGTGGCGGCACCGGCATGACCGGCGGCGAAGTGAATGTGAGTAATAGCGGCATTATTACGACCCAAGGCACTAATGCTTATGGCGTGTTGGCGCAAAGCCTGGGCGGCGGTGGCGGTAATGCAGGCATGGTGCTTAACACCTTAAAAAATTCAACCGGCGATAATGCGACACGGTTGGATATTTCTATTGGTGGCGATGGTGGCGATGGTGCAGCAGGTGGCCTTGTGAATGTTAATAATAGCGGTCGAATTGCGACATTGGAGGCCGGCGCCATTGGTTTGTTTGCTCAAAGTATTGGCGGTGGTGGCGGCAATGCCGACACGGTTTTAACCGGCTCCTTAACCACCAGCGGTGGTGCGAACAAAATGAGCTTTAGCTTAGGCGGCGATGGCGGCACAGGAGGAGCCGGTGGTGATGTTACGGTTGTGAATAGGCCCACGGCCAGTGACGACATGGCTGAAATATTAACCATGGCCGACAGTGCTCACGGTATTTTTGCCATGAGTGTTGGTGGCGGTGGCGGTACAGGCAGCACAGCCATTACCGCCAATGTCACCAAAGGCACAGGAGAGTCAGCGGCCAGTGCCTTTGCGTTTGCTTTGGGTGGTTCGGGCGGCACCGGGGGTACTTCTGGCGTGGTGGATGTAACCAACGATGGTGATATCACCACGGTTGGTAATGCTGCCCATGGGGTGGTGGCGCAAAGTATTGGTGGTGGCGGCGGAGAAGGCGGCTTGGCATTAGCGGGCAACCTAACGTTGGGTACGACCTCTGGCGATACCGAAACGACCAATCGCACTAGCAGTATTGCCGTGGGGGGCAGTGGCGGTTCTGGCAACACTTCCGGCGATGTTGCTGTGAATAACAGCGGCACAATTACTGTTTACGGTGAGGCCTCTTACGGTATTTTTGCGCAAAGCATTGGTGGCGGTGGCGGTAATGGGGGTTTTGCGGCGAGTATCTCTAATGATCTAGCGACTAACCCGAAAACGAATTTGGCGCCCTTCCTTTTAAATGCCGCATTGGGTGGCAGCGGGGGTGAAGGTGCCGATAGTGGAAATATCACTGTCACCCACACCGGTAGTATTACGGCACACGGCGATAACGCTTACGGTATCTTTGCGCAAAGTATTGCCGGGGGTGGCGGTACGGCTCAAACCTCTATCTCTAGCCCTATTTGGACTGCCGTTGATTACACGATGTCCACGTTAATGGGGGTAAAAGATGGAAGCTCTGGTACGGCGGGTACGGTAACGCTAAACACCACGGGCGACATCACAATGTTAGGTGCGAACAGCCAGGCCCACTTTGTACAGTCGGTGAATGGTGGCGGTGGTGATGCGACAACTTTTATCGATATTAGCGAGCAAGCGGCATTACTGGGTGATGATAGTGTTGATATTGATGAAACCGATAGTGTTATTGAAGAGCTAACGAATATCGTGAAAGGTTATGTGGGCTTAGGTGTGGATACCGCCGAAGATGCCGTGGGCAGCGATATTGTCTCGAGTCATTTTGGTAGTTTATGGGCCACAGGGGATGATTCAACCGCATCACAAACGCAATCGATTGGTGGCGGTGGCGGTAATAACAGTACTCAGTTAACCACGGATGATGAGGCGACGATTGATTTGGAGCTAAGCCTTGGCGGCAGTGTTTCGGATGAAGCTGAGGATAGCGCCACTTACACCGGCAACCACGGTGGTGATATTACACTGGCGCTTGATGGTAATTTACAAACCGATGGCGAACGTTCGCAAGGCTTAGTTTTACAGAGTATTGGTGGCGGTGGCGGTAAGATAACCGCGCAAGTTATGCATCCTGAAAACGTCAGTGATTCATCATCTAATGTAGGTTCTAAGGTGGCAAACTTGGCGCTAGGGGCTTACCAAGGGAGCAATAATAATGGCGGTGATATTGCATTTTCCTTAGAGGGTAATGTGAATACTCAGGGGATCGCCTCGGCGGGGTTACTGGTGCAAAGTGTTGGTGCTGGTGGCGGTGCCGCCCGTGTTGATGGCTTAGATAATGTAAACCTGAGCATTGGCGGGCGGGGCAATACCCAAGGGGATGCCGGCGATATTACGTTTACCAATACGGGCAGTGTTGTAACCCAAGGCGCAATGAGTCACGGCGTGATTGTGCAGTCGATTGGTGGCGGTGGTGGCACCGCATACAGCGATGTTAATGATGAGGCGTTAGCCATAACCTTAAACAGCGATAACACGGGTAACGGCGGTAGCATTACCTTTAACCAGTCTGGTGATGTTGTGACGTTCGGTGATGGCGCACATGGTGTGGTATTGCAAAGCTTGGGCGGTGGCGGTGGCCTCGTGAATAATCGTTTTGCGGGTAGTGCTGGTGGCTCCGGGCTAGCGGGTGACATTACGTTTACGCTAGAAGGGAGTATCGCTGTGATGGGGAATGGCAGTGATGCGATTTTATTGCAGTCCGATGCTAGTGATGGCCAAGGGGATATTGCCATCACTATTGGTGCTGATCACAGTGTTATTGGCGGCCGTGAGGGTGCAGGCGTGCATTTAACGGGTGGTGAAAATAATACGCTGGTTAATAACGGCACAATCACAACGCTCGATGAATTGGCTGGCATGGCGTTATATGCGCAAGGGGGTAACAACACGGTTACCAACAACGCGCTTATTTACGGCAATATTGATTTGGGCTCTAATTTAAATAAAATTACTAATAATGGTTTGATGGTGACAGGCTCACAGATTCAGCTAGGCCAAGCGGCGAGCCTATTACAAAACAACGATGTACTGCGCCCAGGTGATACAGGCCTTGCTGAAACGGTCATCTTATCCAGTAGCTTTGAGCAAACGGGTACGGGTATCACTTACGCCGAATTGGACTTTACCCCTGATACGATTGATCAGGTGCTTGCCGGTGGTACGGTTGAATTAGACGGTATTGTGGATGTTGCACTGCTTAACCCACAAGATGTGCCCATTGGTTTGTATAGCAAAGTGTTATACGCCGGTGAATTGGGTTTAACCAACAACGGCTTAGAGCTAGTGACCGCGCCAAGTGTGGTGATTAACTACGGCTTAGTGTTTGAGCCAACCGAAGCGCAGCTGGAATATAATATCGATTTTGCACCTCAAGGTATGAGTGCCAACCTGACGCAATTAGGGCAGTACTTTAATCGCATCCAAATAGCTGGCGGTGGTGACTCAGGCATAGATGCCGTCGTCACTAAGCTTATTTACGATCCCGATATGCCTGCTTACCGCAATTCGCTTTCGCAAATGTCGCCTGAGCTTTATGCGCATCAGCAAGTGCAGTTACTCGAAAGTGCGCATTTGTTTTCTTCGCGAATGTTGTCTTGCGATAGCAGTGGTGCAGCTTATAAAAATGATGAAGCAGGGAATTGTTTTTGGTATCAAGTTGAGCATCAGCGCTCGTCGACCGAGCAGTACGCAGACTACAAAGCCACTGAGCTAACGACGAATCGTTTTTCGCTGGGCTATAACAAACAGTTTGCTGGGCAGTGGTCATTGGGTGTGGGATACAGTGCTGAAAGCCACGATAGCGAAGGTTACGATAAGCGCTGGTTAGCCGATGGTCGTGGCAATCAATTTGGTTTATCCGTCGCACATCAAGCGGGTGCAACACAATTGGCGGCGGTATTAAGTTATACCAACAGTAATATAAAGACCCAACGAATCGGTGAAGTGATTGAACCCTTTGCAACGCAGTTAGAGCGTAAAGCGAAGGTACTCAGTAATGTAGTGAGCGTTGAACACGAAATGGTTGTGGGTGATTATTTATTGATGCCGAGCTTTGGTGTCGGGTTTGAGCACCTTAGTGCAGCGGCGGCTAAAGAGGTGGGTGCCGGATCGCTTAATTTGCAGTTACAAAACTACAGCGAAAATCATGCGTGGGTGGAGCCGGGTATTAAAGTCGCGCGTGACTTCTTTAAAACGGACTTTGATTTTTTAAGGGTTAGTTTAGATGTAGGAGTGCAAAGCTATATCATTGGCGACTCGACTTATGCCAATGCTGTTTTCCAAGGTGCACCAGAAGGGGCTAGCCCTATGACTATCCCCGTCGATTTAAGTGATCCAATTGTTCATACGCAATTAGCCATACAGAAAATAGCGAAAGATAATATGGTCTTTACATTCACTTACCAAAAAGATTGGGCTGATCATAAGGACAGTGATCGGGTTGATTTGAATGTGAGTTTTGGTTTTTAGCGGTAACTAGAGGAGTGACAAAAAAGGCGCCATTAGGCGCCTTTTTTCGGTTATGGAATGGAGTGTTTTCCTCCTTATTAATGCAATCTATTGATACCCAAAAGCCTCCATAATCGAAACGTCGAATACTTCTGCAATTTTAAAGGCTAATTCAAGCGACGGTGAATAGCGATTAGCCTCTAGAGCGCTAATGGTTTGGCGAGTAACGCCGGCGGCTTTTGCGAGCTGAGCTTGCGTCATTTCGTTGTTATCAAATCGTAAGCGACGAATATTGTTGGTGATTTCTGGCATTACACTTTTCCCCATTGGTACAGGTAAAGCTGGGTGAATGATTTAATGAAAGACGAGAGCGTTAATACGGCAATAAGCGCGAACATAATATGAAAATAATCGATGGAAAGCCCTTTACCACTAAAGAAATAATCACCGGCAATATGGGTATTACTAATAAGTCCAATCACGACACATATACCAAAATAGAGGCTGATATAGGCAAGACGGTTGGCTTTGGCGGCAATGCGGTGATCTCGCTCATCGGCGGGTTCTTCACCGCGAAAGTTAATGACGACCATTAGAGCAATACCGCCAATAATGGCAAATACAACTGTTTTACTTACAATCCAGCCAACATCGGCGCTGATCCATTCGGTACCGGTGCCTAGCCCCATTATTTTATTGATGAAGTAGATAACAATGGCGATCTCAAGTACGAGTTCTCCAATAATATTTTGCTGCTTATTTGATAGTTCTTGCCAGAAATTCATCGCATTTACCTTTCATGTACGGGTGGGTGTGGGGTGGATTATTGCTAAGCCTTGAGCTGAGTGTAATGTAATACTTACTCAATGTAAAATATATATTACATTGTGTCGTGTTTTTTGTTCATTAGTGGCCGGTCTATAGGCTGGCAAATGTTTTTTAGGTACAGTGGCGGCAAAATACTGATCGACTTACACGGAGTAAGCGGACAGCTGGTACGGTTATAAGGGCTGTGCTTTTATTAGCTTTTAAGAATATTGGCAAATAGGCCATTAACGAGGCATGTGATGTCAAAAAAACTACGTTTATGGCTCTGGCTACGCAAAGCGTTGCTTCAGGGTGGCGCCTTCGTGCTGGTATTTTTAGTGTTATCAGCGGTATTGGATGGATGGCGGGGCAGGGCATTGCCGTTGTCGGCCATCCCTGAGGGGGCTTATTTGGATCTTAAGGGTAATAGTGTCGACCTTTCGGCTTTATCGCGTGAAGGCCTGACGGTCGTTTACTTCTGGGCCACATGGTGTGGGCCTTGTAAGGTAACGTCACCCTCCGTAGAGCAGCTGGCAAAGCATTATCCCGTCGTTACTATTGCGATGGCGTCAGGCGATGATGGGGTGCTTAAAGGTTATTTTCCGGGTAGCACTCCAAGCTTGGTGATGGTTAATGACGATAGCCAAGCGATTGCGCGGCAGTGGGGTGTGGGAGTTACGCCTACAGTCTTGTTTGTTAAAAACAGCACTATTGTGGGTTACACCATGGGGGCTAGCGGGTATCCGGGCCTGCTTCTGCGCGCGTGGTGGTGGGCAAAAAGCTAGAGCGCAGCCAAGGAAAGTCCTGATGGCGACGTCTAATGGATAACGTTCAAATATTACCCTTTTAATAAGGCTTGTTTCATGGTGGAAGATAAACTCATTCGTGCAGCGCAAGGCGGTAACTCAAAAGCGTTTGCGGTGCTGTTATCCCTTGTGTACGACATCATTTATCGCTTTGCCTTTAAATGGGCGGGCAATAAACATAATGCCGAGGATATTACCCAGCAGGCCTGCATTAAATTAGCGAAAGTGATTAAACAATTTCGTTTCGAATCGGCGTTTACCACCTGGTTGTACCGGCTGGTGCTGAACTGCGCTAACGATTGGGGGCGCAGTGAAAAAAGGCATTATTCTGCTGAAGGGAGCCAAACAGCGCCATGCTCTGAGGGTATGCAGGCTAGTAATACTACCGAAGCGCCCACCGAGCTTGCGCGTGTTTTAGCGCAGGTAGATGCAATGGGGAAAGGCTTTAAAGAGACTTTGTTATTGGTGCTGGCTGAGGGTATGACGCATGCCGAAGCGGCCATAATTTTAGAAGTTAAGGAAAGCACGGTGTCTTGGCGTATTCACGAAATTCGCAAGCTGTTAAAAATTCTCGACGAAGCGACGGGGGCATTATCATGAAAGAGACAGAGCTTATTGCTTTATTACAATCAGAAAATCCCGATATCGACGCTAAAGTAAAAGCCAATACCCTTGCGGCTGCCATGGCAGAATTTGAATCTTCTGCGGCTACGCAAACCGAATCGAAAAAAGTTGAAAGTTTTTTCCAAGGATTTTTAAGGCGCCTGCGTCTTACGCGTACAAACACAATAAAACGCGAGGAAAACTTAATGAAAACATTTTCAAAAAATTGGTTGTTGGGTGGTTTAGGTTCTACGGCGGCGGTGGTTACAGGCTTTATATTAATCGGGCCTTCAATGCACAAATCGCCAGATGGCGCACTAGGCGAGCTGTATGCGCCGGCTGATTTAGTCTTGAGCGACGACAGCGTACCGAGCTCAGTCCCTCCAATGGCAGAGCTTGAAGAGGTGGTTGTGATGGAGATTCGTGATTCACAGCTAGAAAAAAAAGTGATGAAACACGAGGTCAGTGAATTGGCCGGTAGAGTTCCGGCGGAAAGTATTGCTGCTTTGCCTAGCACCACTAACGTCTCTGCATTAATGCGGACCAAGGAATCCAGCAAGTTGGCAGCGGCGCCGCAACCATTGGCGAAAAGTAAGCAGGTAGCAGACAATATAAGCATGCCGGTAGAAACCGAACATCGGGATCAGTTTAAAACGGTTGATGCTAATAGCGTAAAAAAGGTGAGTGAAACCCCCGTGTCGACATTTTCTATTGATGTGGATACCGCGTCGTACAGTTTTGTTCGCCGTAGTTTGAATGATGGGCATTTACCGCAGAAGGCAGCTGTGCGAACGGAAGAAATGCTCAATTATTTTGATTACAGCTATCCTCTAGCCGAAGATAAAAAACAGCCCTTTAAACCGACGGTTGTGGTTACCGATGCGCCTTGGTCCAAGCCGGGTGAGAATAAAAAGTTGTTGCATATCGGCATTAAAGGTTACGACATTGCTGCCAATGAACAACCTAATAGCAATTTAGTGTTTTTGCTTGATGTATCCGGCTCTATGAATAGTCGTGATAAATTGCCCTTGGTTAAGCAATCGATGCATTTACTGTTAGAGCAGCTAAAGCCTACGGATACCGTCGCGATTGCGGTTTATGCTGGCGCAGCGGGCACCGTATTAGAGCCAACTGCCGTGAAGGATAAGGCTAAAATCATGGATGCCTTAGATCGTTTAAGTGCAGGTGGCGGCACAGCGGGTGCGCAAGGTATTGAATTGGCCTATGCATTGGCTGAGCGCAATTTTGATAAAAATGCCGTTAACCGGATTATTCTGGCTACCGATGGCGATTTTAATGTGGGAATATCCCAACCAGATGCGCTTAAAGGTTTTGTTGAACGCAAGCGCGAGAAAGGTATTTTTCTATCGGTACTGGGTTTTGGGCGGGGCAACTATAACGACCATTTAATGCAAGAACTAGCGCAAAACGGTAACGGAGTAGCGGCTTATATCGATACCCTCAGTGAAGCGCAAAAGGTGTTGGTGCACGAAGCGACTTCGTCACTATTCCCCATCGCTAAAGATGTTAAAATTCAACTGGAATTTAATCCGGAAAAAGTGAGTGAATACCGTTTGTTAGGCTACGAAACACGTGCCTTAAAGCGGGAGGATTTTAATAACGATAAAGTCGACGCTGGTGATATTGGTGCAGGTCATACCGTTACGGCTATTTATGAGTTTGTACCTACAGCCTCGGCGCATCAACAAATCGATAATTTGCGTTACGCCTCGACAAAAAATGACAAAAAGCCAACTGTTAGAGAATATGGTTTTTTAAAGCTGCGTTATAAATTACCAAATGAAAAGACTTCTAAGCTTATCGAAAAAGCCATTACAGCAGAGGCGCTAGAGGTTAATGCAAGTCTGTTGTCGGAAATTAATTTTGCAACAGCCGTTGCAGGCTTTGCCGAGTTACTTAAAGGCGGGCAAAATCAGGGCGAGTGGGGTTTTGATCAGGCCTTGGCGTTGGCGCAAGCGAATAAAGGTGAAGATACCTATGGCTACCGTACCGAGTTTGTGCAGTTAGTGCGTAAAGCGATGATGGCAAAGGCAATGTAAGGCAATATGCTGAGTAATATTTATTGAAGAGGGGCGGTCCGTAAGATCGCTTTTTATCGTCATAATTCGAGTCGCGTACAGAATGAAATCATGTAATCAGTGCGGGAAATGCTGCATGAAATATAGCGATGGTGGGTTATCGGCTTCTGCTAGCGAGATTGAAATGTGGGAGCTATTTAAGCCGAAGATCTTCGCTTTTGTGCGCAATGGCCAAATATGGGTAGACCCAGTAACCGGTAAGCCTTTGCAGCGGTGCCCTTTCTTGGTGTTGGAGCCTAACTCGCCAAAATACACCTGCAGTATTTATGATGATCGCCCTGAAGATTGCCGGCATTACCCCACCCATATTGACGAAATGGTGAGGGACGAATGCGAAATGATTGAATTAGTCGACCTAGAAAAACCGAAGGTAGCACAAAAGAAACTTGATAAAATGATGGCTGACAGTCGCCCTCCTTATTCTTATTGATTGGAAAACAAGCAATGACAGCAACGATTGAAAAAATACACGGTACCGGTAAGCCAACGCATGCCATTATTTGGCTGCATGGTTTGGGTGCAACTGCCGACGATTTTGTACCGGTAATACCTTATTTAGAGCTCGCGAAAACGCTCACTATTCGTTTTGTATTCCCGCAAGCGCCCGATCGAGCAATCACTATTAATGGCGGCCATGTTATGCCAGGTTGGTATGATATTAAAGGCAGTGACATTAGTGATAAAGAAGATTTACCCGGTATTACTGAATCACAAAAAACGCTAGAGGCACTTATTGCGGAACAAGTGGCTAAAGGTATTGCGAGTGAAAATATCATTATTGCTGGCTTTTCACAGGGCGGGGCGGTGGCGTATTACACGGGCATTCGTTTAAAACAGAAAGTGGCAGGTGTTTTAGCCTTATCAACTTATTTGCCCTTTGCTAAAAATGCAGAAGCTGAGCACAGCGGTGTTAATGTAAAAACACCCATGATGGCCATGCATGGCCGCGCCGATGGTGTTGTACCGCTGGGTATGGGAAAGGCTAGCGTGGATGCGTTAGTTAAGCTTGGGTACGACATTACCTGGCAAGATTACGCCATGGAACACAGTGTTATTCCTGAGCAGTTGGTGGATATTGGGCGGTGGATAAATACGGTTTTTACAAAGTAGAGTAAACATTGCATTTGAAATTGCTCATGTTTTAACTTGATGTCAGAGCGTCATTTAATGAACGAACTAATTGTTACAACGATTCAAGAGGGCGACGGCAAAGAGGCCGTAAAAGGCGCTTTAATCACAAGGCATTATCGAGGCTGCTTAAGTGACGGCACGCAATTCGATTCGTCGTACGATAAAAATAAGCCGTTTCAGTGCGTAATTGGGACAGGGCGTGTGACTAAAGGTTGGGATCAGGGTATTTTAGGGGCGTGCACTGAATAAGTTGCTGGAATTTGGGTTTTTGGGTGCTTGCTTG
>NZ_CEXWTU010000158.1:0-11801 GCF_982758155.1 Marinagarivorans sp.
AATGTCGCCGGTTGTAAATTCACTGCCTGATTCTTCTTGCACGATAAAGTCTACGCTAAGGTTCTGGTGAGAGTTTTCTAGTTGCTTTAGTACGTCTTTTAAGTAAATGCCTTGCGCATTTTTTGCGCCACACACTAAATGAATCGGCCCTGTATGTTGCTGAGATAACGCCTGTTTTAAAATACCATACAGTGGCGCAAGGCCTGTGCTAAGGCCTACCAATAATAGCGGTTGCGTTGATTCGTTTGGCGAGTAAATACAGGTACCCATTGGGCCTTGTATTTCTAATGAATCCCCCGCTTTAAGTGTTTCGAAGGCAAAGGGACTAAAAGCGCCGCCTTGAATATGCTTGATATGACACTCAATAAAACCTTCATCTGGGGTGCTGGCGATTGAATAGCTACGCGCAGTGTTGCCTTTATGCCAAACGGTTAAAAATTGCCCGGCTAGAAAAGGAATTTCTGAACTTAGGCGCACCTGTAATACATGGTCGCTTAGTTTTGTTGCTGACAATACTTCGGCATTAACACGCTTTTGTGCTTTTGGGTTTACCAGTGTTAGGTCTTCGGTAGGGCGGCATTGGCAGCTTAAAAAATAGCCTAATGTTTTTTCGGCGTTAGAAAGTCCTTGCTGGGCTATTGCGGGAACTTGCCCGTGAGTCGCTTGCAGCTTACAGGCTTGGCAGGCGCCAGCTCTACAAGCGTTGGGAATATCTAGCCCTGCAGCCACTAAGGCCTCAAGAACAGTTTCGTCACTTTCCAATATCACGCAGTGGGTGTTGGTGTCGTCAGGCTGATATTGAATAACCGTCATAGAATTATCACTTTAAGTTTGCGTGCATTGCGTGAAATTGGGCAATAGGCCTTTAGGCTGGTCTATTGCCCTTGCTGTTCCTAGCGGTTCAGAATGTCGTCTTTAACGCTTAGTGCAATGCCGGCGATTTCGTTGATGTCGTCTTCGGCAACACCAAGCTCGGTTAATGTAGCGGCTAAGTTTTCTACTACTGCATTAAAGTGTTCTTCAGTCAGGTTCATATTCTTGTGGGCTTCACGCATATCTTTACCCGTGTAACTGTTCGGGCCGCCGAATGCCATGGTTAAGAACGATTTTTGTTTTGCGATTTGGGCGTCCATATCCACGGAATCGAAAAAATGGCTAATGCGGTCATCCACTAATACTTTACGGTAAAAAATATCTACGGCGGCTTCTACGGCGGGGGCTCCACCAATGCGTTCAAATAAGCTCATGTTTTTTTCCATTTATTGAAGGGTGTAATGTATGCAAGGTTTACTCAGTTTAGACCCTGGCTTCAAGGGTGGAGTGGCTTTATCACAAAGTACTGCATTTTTTTTGGTAGGGGCAAGGCTATCACGTAAATTTATTGTAGTGACTTTGGTGGGCGGTAAAACCGAAGTGAACCCCGTTTTTGATGATGTAGGTCAAAAACTGGCTGTCCTTTGTTTTATTGGTCCTGGGCTTTACTTCTCTGTTTTGCGGTTTTATGAGTGGGTTTATAGCGCGAGTGTTTTAAATTCGGGGTCGGTATGGCTTTGGGTTTCCCAAAGGGTGTCGAATTTTTCTAGTGCGTGCCGGGCTTCGGCGCGGGCCTGTTCGCAATAAAACCCGATACTGTTTTCTTCATTATTAAAAAACACCATCGACTTACTGTCGGCAATACAAAACCCGGTTTCGACACGTGCATAATCTTTATTGACTACGCGCAATTCTACGCTTGAGGGAAGGCGTTGAGAAAGCGTGATTAGAGCATGCCGGCACCCCCGCAATGGCTGGCTATCCTGCAGCAGCAATCTAACGTGGCTCTGGCGAGATCTGCGGGCTAGGTCCGAGAGGTTAGCGATAAAGTCGGAATGGCTAAAAAGGCGGCTGTCGAGGCAGCTCGAGAAAATATCAATATGCCTTAACGCGAGACTGGTGCAGGTAGATAGGTAAGCTTGCGCTTGAGCAATATCTTCGAAGCGATTAATGCCGGTGTCACGTTGACTATTGTCCATACTAAAGGTGGTGTTATTGGGCCGAGACTAATGGTTTGCTGATCGGTTTATGCAGGATGCCTGCATCGTGAAAGCTGGTGCCGGTTACGGTGAAATCATGTTTCAGGTAAAACCCTAGGGCTTCGAGTTGAGCATCAGCAATTAATTCTTCCATGCCGGCATGTAATGCCGAGCGGCAGACTGACTTGAGCAGTGCTGCCCCTACACCTTGATTTCGGTAGTTTTTAAGAACAGCCATGCGGGTGAGTTTGTGATGTTTAACTAAGCGCGCGGTGCCAACAGGCGTACCATTATGGTACGCAATGAAATGTTGTGAGTCTTGCTCTTGGCCGTCCCACTCTAGATGTGGAGGTACGTTTTGTTCTTTAATAAAAACTTGCTCGCGAATGCTTTCGAGTTCGGGGGCTTGTGCCGGCCAACTAACTTGCCGAACCTTAACGATAGGGACTAGCGTGGGCGGAGTCTGGCAAGTTAAGGTATTCATGGTCAATCCACTGCTTGATTATGGCTTGGTCATCGGGGCAATAATGCTCGGGCTGAATAACAGTATAGTTACATAACGCGCGTGCGAGGTGCAAACTTGCCTGCCATTGGTCGCCATTGATAAAAACGGTAGCGCACAGGTTATTTGGCTGGTCGCCCGCTGTTTTCGAACCACTTGGCTGTTCTTCGTTTGGCGCGCTTAGAGTATAGGCAGCTCTGGCGTCGGCGGCGAGAATTAAGCCTTCCGTTTCGAAGTCTCCGGTGGTGACTTCGGGCGCGCAGCGTTTACTCTCGGTTAAATTTTTACCTAGCCAAGCGGCCACGCGCTCGGGCGTGAAGTAACTTTTACAGTGCTCGGCGATATCTATTGCGACGGCATGGCTTATCTCGCCGCAGTCTTGGCCGCCACTAAAGCGGCCTGTGGTCGGGTCGCGGTAGCGGATATCTGGGCTGAGTGTGCTGGCAATGTCCTGAGTTAAATCGAGCAATATATCGCTATAGCTAGGGGCGCGAAAACCAATGGAGTAAGTGGTGCAGTCGTCGCTTTGGGCAACTCCCCAGTGGGCGGTATTGGCCGGAATGTATAAAAGGTCGCCAGGTTGGGCGAGGTATTCAGCTTGGGTTTCAAACTCGCTGAGTATTTTTAGTGGGCAATCGGCTATTAGTGGCGATTCGGTTGTGCACTGTTGCCCCAGTTGCCAGCGCCGGGTTCCAGTGGCTTGCAGTAAAAATACGTCGTAGTAATCGAAGTGTGGCCCAACGCTTCCACCTGTAGGCGCAACGCTGGCCATAATGTCATCAATTCGCCAATTTGGTATAAAACGAAACTGGTTGAGTAGTTGATGCAGTTCGGGGCAGATTTGATCCAACGCTTGAATTAACAGCGTGAAATGGCTTTCGGGCAATGTTTCAAAGCGTTCTTCGGCTAAGGGGCCGTGTTCCATTTGCCATTGGCTGTTCAGTGGGTCTTGTGATGTTTTTTCTATGATCAGTCGCGATTCAATGCTGTTCTCAAGTGCCAGCCCCGCTAAGTCGTTGCCATCCAGTGGCGCCTCCCATCCCGATAGTGCTTGCGGGATGAAGAGGGGTTTTTTTTGCCAGTAATCCCGAAGGAATTCGGCGATTGGCATCGTGCCTAAATGGCTTAGCGGGGTTGTGGTCATATTAAGCTTTCAGTTTGGCAAGTTGTGCGGGTAAGTCTTGTGTTTGCGCAATAGCGTTGCCAATGTAGTTGGCGGGCGTTAGGGCTTGAAGGCCAGCTTTTGCTTGTTCAGGCATATCTAGGCCGTCAACAAAGGTTTTGATAGTCGCTTGGTCGATGGTGTTGCCACGGGTTAACGCCTTCAGTTTTTCGTAGGGCTTTTCAATGCCGTAACGGCGCATAACCGTTTGAATGGGTTCAGCTAAAACTTCCCACGCATTATCGAGGTCTTGAGCCAAGCGCTCTTCATTAATTTGTAATTTGCTAATCCCTTTAAGGGCTGATTCGTAAGCGATATTACCGTAACCAAAACCAACGCCCATGTTGCGCAAAACGGTGGAGTCGGTTAAGTCGCGCTGCCAGCGTGAAATTGGCAGTTTAGTCGCAAGGTGGCCATAAATCGCATTGGCTAAGCCTAAGTTGCCTTCAGAGTTTTCGAAGTAGATAGGGTTAACTTTGTGCGGCATGGTAGAAGAGCCTACTTCGCCAGCGATGGTTTTTTGCTTGAAAAAACCCATCGAAATATAGCCCCAAATATCGCGGTTAAAATCGATAAGAATTGTATTGAAGCGTGCGATGGCATCAAACAGTTCGGCAATGTAATCGTGGGGTTCAATTTGGGTGGTGTAAGGGTTAAAGGTGAGGCCTAGCGAGCCTACAAACGTCTCGGCATTTTGTTGCCAGTCAACATCGGCATAAGCACTGATGTGAGCATTGTAGTTGCCGACTGCGCCATTAATTTTACCTAAAATAGAGACCTTGCCCACTTGCTGGATTTGGCGCTGTAAGCGAATCGCAACGTTGGCAAATTCTTTACCCATGGTACTTGGTGAGGCTGTTTGACCATGGGTGCGGCTTAGCATTGGTGTGCTGGCGTATTGTGCGGCGCAATCGGCAATGGCATCTACGATGCGTTGCATTTGTGGTAGCAATACTGTGTCGCGTCCGCTTTTAAGCATTAAGCCGTGCGATAAATTGTTAATGTCTTCACTGGTACAGGCAAAGTGTACAAACTCTGTTACGGCGTTTAACTCGGCATTGTCAGCAATGCGCTTTTTGAGAAAGTACTCAACGGCTTTAACGTCGTGGTTGGTTACGCGCTCTTCGTCTTTAATGGCTTGTGCATCCGCTTCGCTAAAGTTGGATACAATGCTGTCGAGAATGGTGTTTGCCTCAGCGCTAAAGGCGGGTACATCGGTAATGGCTGGGTGTGCGGCAAGTTGTTGTAACCAGCGAACTTCAACTTCTACACGGGCGCGAATAAGGCCAAATTCGCTGAAAATGCCGCGTAAACTTTCGGTTTTACTGCCATAACGGCCGTCAATAGGAGACACTGCGGTCAAAGATGTTAGGTTCATAACGCTCACCAGCTTAAAAAAGGGCGCATTGTAGCGGAAACTCAACAGCAGCGGAAACTCCCTGTAAACCTGTATTCAATTTGGCCCGATTAAGCTCGCATGCTATGTGCATGGTTTACACTGCTAATAACGCGTGGGTAAGATAAGGGTCGAGGAAAAAATACTTTATCCAATAATACTTGCCTCCCACTCCCTCAACAGCGTTGCTCAAAGCGTTACATGCCCCGGCATGCGTCCCTTTGAGCGCCTTGTTGAGAAAGCGGGAGCCCTCGTCTAATTGGACAAACTATTATTGCCTCGCCCCTAAGCCATTCCCCCGCGACCCATTATTCCCATTATCAAGGACCCTTACCAATATGAGTGCCGAAGCTCACCCTATCATTGCCGTCCCCTATGTTTTAGAAGTTGTTGCTTTTTTAGTAACGGTTGTTGTTTTGGTGCCGCTGCTTAAGCGCATCAAAGTAAGCCCTGTGCTGGGTTATCTTGCGGTGGGCGCGGTTATTGGCCCGTATGCTTTAGGTTTTGTGAGTGACGCTGCAGGGGTGCAGCACGTAGCAGAGCTAGGCGTTATTTTCTTATTGTTCACTATTGGCTTAGAACTTTCTTTTGAGCGGTTACGGGCATTTAGCCGATTAATCTTTGGGCTTGGGGCTTTACAGGTTGTTTTGTGCAGTGCGGTGATCTCTTTTGTTGCATGGTTATGGGGCAATGAAATAAACACGGCCATTATTATTGGCCTGTGTTTAGCGCTTTCGAGTACGGCAATGGTGATGCAGTTATTGGCCGAACGTGGTGAAAACGGCGCTGTGCATGGGCGTGCTTCTTTTGCGGTGCTTTTGTTGCAAGACCTAGCGGTGGTGCCCATTCTAATTTTAGTGGGTGTTTTTGGCGATGATTCTGGCGGCAGTCTTTGGTTAAGCGTTGGTGGTGCGCTGGGTAAGGCCATTCTGGTGGTTGCGCTTATTGTTGTTCTCGGGCGCTACGTGCTGCGTTATTTGTTTCGGGTGGTGTCCTCTACACGCAGTGTCGATGTTTTTACCGCCATGATTTTACTGTCTGTGCTTGCGACTTCGGTGGCAACCGGTATGGCGGGGCTCTCGATGGCGCTGGGGGCGTTCCTTGCCGGCCTGCTGTTGGCCGAAACCGAATTTCGACATCAAATAGAAAGTGAAATTGAACCGTTTAAAGGATTATTACTGGGTTTATTTTTTATGAGTGTCGGTATGAACATCGACTTCGTAATGGCTTTTGAGCAAGGCATTTGGGTGCTGTTGTCGGTATTTGGGCTAATTGGGCTGAAGGCAACGGTTACGGCTTTGATTGCACGCTGCTTTTTGCCCACGTGGGGGGCCAGTATTCGTTCGGGTTTACTGTTAGCGGAGGCCGGTGAATTTGCTTTTGTTGTTATTGGGCAGGCAACGCTTACTTACGACATTTTACCCAAGGAAACAGCGCAATTTATGGTTGTGGTTGCGGGCTTGTCTATGGCGCTAACACCACTGCTGTTTTGGTTGGGGCAAAAGGTCGAGTTGGCCATGTTAAAAGAGCCGCCATCAGTCACGCTAAAAACAGAAGATACCGAGGGGCTTCATGATCATGTCATTGTGCTGGGTTTTGGTCGGGTTGGGCAGGCTGTGGCTTCTGTTTTGGCGCAGCAGGGTGTTCCTTACGTAGGTTTTGATGCCGATACCCGGCGCGTAAAAGTTTTAAGGGAAAGGGGCGAGCCGGTATTTTTTGGCGATGGAGCCAAATTGGACGTGCTTGAGCGCGCTGGTGCCGAAGCAGCATCCGCTTTGTTGGTGACGACAGACGACGCCGCTAAAACCGAAATCATTGTGTCGCAAATTCGGCAGCGTTGGCCCAACTTGCCTATATTGGTCCGCGCAAGAGATCGCTCCCATTCGCACGCGTTGGCCGCCGCTGGAGCAACAACCGTTGTACCTGAAACACTCGAAGCCAGCCTGCAGCTGAGCGCACATGTTTTGTGTGCATTGGGGCTGCCTCGCGAAGAAGCTAATGCTTGTATGGAAGTTATCCGACGTAACAACTACGACGCACTTCCTGCTGCAGGTGGTCGCCATTAAAGGCGGAGCGCGCGAGCCCTAATGATCGAAAGTTGCCGATTCGATCAAACTTTGGCCCATCTCTAGTTCTAAAGTGTGGTTTTTGTTCTATTTTTGACCCTTCTTAAGTGCGATAATTCGCCGCTGAAGCCATACTGGGTGCATTATTAAAGCAGGCGCCATTAAGGGGGAAAGGGGCATGGACTTATTACGGGCGCAACGTGGTTTTACACTCGTCGAACTGGCGGTAACGATTACTTTGCTAGCTTTATTGTTTATTATGAGTGCGCCATTTACGCGGGGCTGGATTAATAGCGCTCGGGTGAGTGATACCGAATCGGTGCTACAGCATGCGATTGGCTTAGCGCGCTCCCATGCTATGCATTCTATGGAAGAGGGTGTCGGTCAGGCGCCGGTCGCTGTGGTGTGTATTGCTTCAAATGATTTAGAAGTGCGTATTGTAAACCGCGATATTGACTTAAGTGTGGGGCAGCAGCCTTGCGTTCAGTCCAAGGTGGTGTGGCGTACTAAAATTAAAGATCAGGTGAATCGCAGCTTTATTAACGACAAAAATGAGCCTGTAATGTTGTCTGAAATGTACTTTGATAGTGAAGGGCAGCTGGCTTCGCAATATTGCCATAGCGCCATTAAGCAGGGTACGTGTGCAACCTCGGATGTTCTGGAGGTATCGGCCGAGGGCGCAGAGAAAATTCAATTCTCTGCGCGCTAGCCACTTTTTACTGGTTGGGCTTAGGCTGGTGCCAAAAGGGCTGCCCGATAGTGGGCGTGCTTGGGCTGGCCGTTTGGCGCTTAACCATTAAACCCCCTTCGTAAGCGGTGCGGCCAGATTCTATGGCTTGCGCAAAAGCCTTCGCCATTAACGGCGGCTGTTGCGCTTTCGCGACAGCGGTATTCAATAAAACTCCATCAAATCCCATTTCCATGGCTTCGCAGGCTTGCGAAGGCGCGCCTAAGCCTGCATCTACAATCAATGGAGTGTTGGGTAGGCGCTCGCGCAAAGTGCGCAGGTTGTACCGGTTCAATAAACCTTGCCCTGTACCTATGGGCGCGCCCCACGGCATAAGCACTTCGCAGCCAACATCCAATAAACGTTGGCACAGCACTAAATCGTCGGTGCAGTAGGGCAGAACTTGAAAGTCGCGTTTAATAAGTTCTTCGGCAGCTTCAACCAAGCCAAAGGGGCAGGGCTGTAGATTGTAATCATCACCAATCACTTCTAGCTTGATCCAGCCGGTATTAAAAATTTCGCGCGACATCTCGGCAAGTGTTATGGCTTCTTTGGCGCTTTTACAGCCCGCGGTATTGGGTAGTAAGGTGCAGCCAGTATCGGCAATGGCATCCCAAATGGCTTTGCCATCTTTTTCTTGCGGGTTTTGGCGGCGCAAGCCAAGGGTAACAATGTTACACGCAGAGGCTTTTACCGAGTCCACCATAACCTGCGGCGAACTGTATAAAGCCGTGCCGAGCAAAAAGCGGCTGTCGAAACTTTTACCGTAAAGCGTTAGCGGACCTTTCATTTAACCACCCCCCACAGGTGTCACAATATCGAGTGTATCGCCATCTTCTAATTGCGTTTCGCCGTGTAACCGTTTGGGTACGAATTCACCATTGCGCGCAACCGCGTATTGATCGCCAGCATTAAGAGTGGCAATAAGCTTCGCCAGATTGTTCTCGGCGGTATTCTGGCGATCGCCATTAATGCTGATATTGATTGTGGTCGTCATAAGAATGCTGTCTTTACATCGTATTGTGGTAATGGCCTAGCGTAACTGACCCAGTAGCTTATCGATTAAATGCGGCGCCAATAAGTAGCCGTGTCGGTAGAGGCCGTTAATGCTAACGCTATTGCCGTGTTTATTCCATGTTATCGCCGGCATATTGTCCATATAGCTAGGCCGAAGGTTGGCATCCAGTTCCAGAATGCGCGCTTCGGCAAAGGCCGGGTTGAGCGTGTAAAGCGCACTGCACAGCTCCATCATGGATTGTACGCTTACCGGTGAGCTATCTTGGCTTTCGATTTCGGTGGCACCCACAATAAAGCTGTTATTGGGCTTGGGTACCACGTAAAGTTTGTAGCGTGGGTGCATTAAGCGTACGGCGTGGTTAAGCGTGACTTCCGGTGTTTGCACCCACAATACTTCGCCGCGCACACCGCGCACAGCTTGCGATTGCTGTGCACCGGTGCCGCGTGCATCAATCACACAGTCAAACCTTGTTAGCGCTTTGCCTTCTAAATGGGGTTCTGGCTCAAAGCTAATATCGCTATTTTGCTGAATGCTGCCACCTAAGGCGGTAATGCGCTGGTGTAAGTTGGTGAGTAGTTGGCGGTTGTCCAGGAAGGCTTCATCGGGCAATAATAGCCCGCGATTAAACTGCTGGCTTAAATCGGGTTCGTGCGTATTAAGCTCAGCACGGCTTAGCCATTGTGCAGTATTGCTTTCGCCTAGGTGGTAGCGCAAATCTTGGGCAAATTGTTCTAGCTCGCTTTCATCGCTGGGGTGCGCAACCACAAGGCTGCCTTGGTTGTTATAGCTTACCGGTTGGGCGCTGTGTTTATTGAGCGTTTCTAGCCACTGGGGCCATAACTGCAGCGAGTGCATGCCCATGTCGTAAATGGCTCGCTCGGATACAACCACTTCGCTTAAGGGCGAAATCATCGCGGCGGCGGTATAGGCGGCGCTGCGGGGCTTTGATAAATTGCCTTTTTCAAACAGCGTAACGCGAATAGGGTGCTGGGTTGTTTCGAGTAGCCGCCAGGCTAACAAGCTGCCCGCAAGGCCGGCGCCAGCAATGGCAAAAGATGAAGGTGTTGGCATAGCACTTGTTCCCTACGCGGGTTTAAATCCGATCAGGTTCGGCGGGTTTCATTAGGATCTCAGCCGCCTTTGGTTAAAGGAGGCACCCCGACAAGAAGCCAGCAGTGTAATGGCGCGCCAAGGCTTCGTCTATATTGTCTTAATTATCAACACTGTTTGGTTGTGTTTAAACGGTGTTTTTTTGATGTGTGTCAGCCTGTAGCCGTGACGATGCATTGGAGTACTAAGGCGCGCTGACCTTGTCGATTGTGGCATCCAAGATCCCATCGGCTAGATTCACAGCAACTTTTTGGCCGGCTTTAGCCTGGCTAGCACTACCAATAACTCGGCCTTTGTCCGTGCGCACCACGGCATAGCCGCGCTGCAAAGTCTGCAGCGGACTTACGCTGTTAAGCAACGCGGCTTGCTGCTGCAGCTGCCCGCGTTTTTGCTGGATTACCCGCTTGAAAGTTGTATTTAACTGAAGGCTAAGGCGCTGGTGATGGCTTTTGGCTTCTTTTACTTGCCACGCAGGGCTGTTTAATTGCAGCCGGTGCTTATGCAGGCTCAGCTGTTGTTTGGCAAGACTGATGCGGTTTAACAAGGCTTGTTTAAGTTGTAGGTCGAGGTGGTCTAATTGTTGTTGCCGATGGCGAAGCTGATCTTGCGGTGATTGTAGCTGCGCTTTTAATAGCGCGACTGAACGTTTCGCGTGGCTAATGTGCGCCGCCATTAACTGCTGCAGTTGCCGCCGGTGCTGCGTAACCTGCAGCTGAATGTCGGCCATATTGGGTGTGGCCGCTTCGGCTGCCGCCGAGGGAGTGGGCGCACGCAAGTCGGCAGCAAAATCTGTGAGGGTAAAATCGACCTCATGGCCTACAGCGCTAACAATAGGTGTATCGCTGGCGTAAACCGCACGTACCAGTTGTTCGTTGTTAAAGGCCCATAAATCTTCCAACGATCCACCACCACGACCCATCAGCAATACATCGCAGCGGGCTTGTTGGTTGGCTAGTGCAAGTGCTTTTAAAAGGCTGGCTGGCGCTTCGGCACCTTGTACCATGGCGGGGTAGATAATAACGTTGGCGCAGGGGTAGCGGCGCTTAAGTACGGTAAGCATGTCGTGCACGGCAGCACCCGTTGGGCTGCTAATAATGCCGATAGTGGTGGGGTATTGCGGCAGCGGGCGTTTAGTTTCGGGGTTAAATAGCCCCTCAGCCGCTAATGCGTTTTTTAGAGCTTCGTACTGTTGGTGTAAATCACCCAGCCCGGCTTTTTGTAGCGAATTAACAATCAGCTGATAATCACCGCGCCCTTCATACAAGCTAACATTGGCGTTGCAAACAATCTGATCGCCAGCGCGAATAGGCTCGCGCACCATGATATTTTTACCGCGAAACATCGCACAGCGAACCTGCGCACGGCTATCTTTTAAGGTGAAGTACCAATGCCCCGAACTGGGTTGCGCAAAGTTAGTAAGCTCGCCCTGCACCCATACGCTCGGCAAAGTCTGCTCTAGCGCACGCTTAGCCTGTTGGTTAAGTTGGCTAACCGAAATAATATTTTTGGGGGTTGGGGCCATAATGGGGCTCGGTACATAATCATCAAAACAGGGCAGCGCAGTGTAAGTGGCTAGGCTGCGCAGGTAAATAAGCAGGGTGCACCCATGTGGCCGGCATGCATAAGAAATAACAGAATTCCTCGCGATAGCGTTGACAAGCTTTAAACAGCGCTTTAATATGCGCGCACTTGTTACGGCACAGCCCAAACAAGTTATCCCAAGTTGCTGATTTTAAATATTAAAATACAGCCACCCTAATTAAGGGGCCTTAGCTCAGCTGGGAGAGCGCAACACTGGCAGTGTTGAG
>NZ_CEXWTU010000159.1:0-11784 GCF_982758155.1 Marinagarivorans sp.
ACTCCCTTGCTATCCCTGCAAGGGCTGACGCTTGAATACCCAGAAAATGATCAGTTCGCCTTTTGAGTGAGCATGATTTCGAACTCACCTGAATAGTTACGATTCGACTTACTATTTTTTTTGTTTCAAGCACTACATGCCTCGGCAAGAAAGCTAATGCCTAACAGTCGATGCCTAACTGGATAAATTATTTTTCCTCGCCCTTTATGTTAATGCCTGAGTAAAGGTGGTTTCTCAGTCTTGCTGGAAGTTAATATATTTGGCTCTGTCGGTAATGGTTCTTTAATAGTGTTTCTCTACTTTATGGCTTGTAAAAACCATAATTTTTATAACATTTTCTAAGCGATTTTCGCTTTACTCTCAGTTAATAATAGTCATTAGTGAGAGTGAAAATATTAATCATCGGAGTATTTATGTATGTCTTTATCAATTGATGAACGTTTTATTTTCTCGCGTTTGAAGTTAGCAATAACCAGTTGTAGTTTACTGTTTATTGCCTCTTGCACGGGTTCGCCAACACCTCCCGTTAGCTCATCATCGAGCGTTTCGTCTTTGGTTTCTGTGTCTAGCGCCGCCATTCCACCGAGTAGCGCTGCAGCTGTTTCTAGTAGTGCTTCGGATGAATTTTCCTTAGGGAAAATGCTTTACCAAGATCAGTGCGCCGGTTGCCATGAATTACCTACAACGATAAACCTTTCGCAATCTTACAGCCGTTTGGTCAGCTATACCGCAGCAACGATGCCTAAGTCTGACCCTAGTCTGTGCGATACCGCCTGTGCGGAATCTATGTTTGATTACCTTTATAATGATGCCGGTTTACTGTCGGCTTCAAGCAGCTCGGTTAGCCCCGTTATTGTAAAAGAACCTAATCCTAATTTTGTGCCGTTATTTGCAGTCAATTCAGGTGGTAGTGGCGCAAATGTTGATGGGCAAGCTTATGAAGCTGATCGTTATTTTACCGGCGGTGATTTGGGGGGTACAGGTGATGGCATTGCAAATACAAATGCGGATGTGCTTTATCAGTCCGAGCGTTGGGGTGCATTTAGTTATAGCTTCCCGGTTAAGGCCGGCACTTACGACATTACTCTGCATATGGGAGAGTTCTTCTGGGAAGAAGGCGGCGCACGAATATTTAATGTGGAAGTTGAAGGTGATGTGCTGATTAATGGCTTTGATCCCTTTAGTTCAGCCGGCCACGATTCGGCTTATATTGTTCACCTTAATGGCATTAGTGTGAGCGATGGCCAGTTAGACTTGAATTTTTCGGCTTCTGTTGATAATGCCAATGTTGCAGCCATTGTGATTAAAGGGCTTGCAGGTAGCGCCAATATTCCCGAGCCAGCTTCTTGTGGGAATGGGAGTTATCGGTTGTGTTTGGATTTTGAAGACGTTGCGGTGGGGGGGATTCCTTCTGGATTTAACCGTCAAGGTAATATTCAGGTGGTAGAAAACCAAGAGGCGCATAGCGGCACTCGGTCATTACGTTTTGATGCAAGCGAAAGATACACCCATAGAATTCAATCTAATAATGGCTCTTTTGCGGGCAAACATTGGGGCCGTATCTTTTATAAATTGCGTACCCCTACACCCATTCCTACCGATATGAACTCCGACTTCCCTGTTGTACACACAACATTTGTTGAGCTCCAGCATCGCGATTTTTATGCCAGAGTGGTCGATACCGTAGAGCACAGCTCACGTTCGCTTCAATATCTATTTAATGTACAAATGGCTGGCGTATCGAATGAGGACGGGATGGGTACTAACTACGATTTTCGTTTTGAAGACCGCTGGGTTTGTACTGAGTGGTCAATTGATAATACCACGCAAACATTTGACCTATACGTAGATGGTAATCATATAAGCGGTGCTTCAGGGCGGGTTAATTTTGGACTTCCTGCGCCCTGGGGTGGTCTTCCTGATCAATGGGACAGTATTGCATTTGGTCTGAGCTTTTATCAAGAGTCAACGGCTTCTTGGGTAGGTTGGATAGATGATGCCGCTATTTCTTCTACACGTATTGGCTGTGATTAATCATTAGATTAAATATCGGAGAGATTGAAATCAAGTTTATCTTTTGATATTAAGGAGCGTGCACTGAATAAGTTGCTGGAATTTGGGTTTTTGGGTGCTTGCTTGACGAGGCGAAAATATGACGTAATAGCCGGCTATTGCAAATATTTTTAACGAAGGCAAGCGTGTACCCAGGAATTCAAAAACGGGAAGTTATTTAATGCACGCCCCTAAGGGCGTTACCTCCATTAATGAATCACTCGCAAGGTATCTTAATCTGATACCTTTAAAATCGAGGCCTTTGAGTAAGGGCCTCGATTTTTTTCGCCTGTCCTTTATGCGTTTTTTTGAGCGTGAAGGCGATAGAGAGTTCTATATAGTTTAACTAGCTGCCGGCGGCCGGCGGGGATGTGGGTAATTAGAATAATGAAATGAAGTAGAAGCCTCTTTTTTGGCATTGCACCGTCACATGGAAGTGGCTGATTGGAATAACGCATCGGGGCAAGGAAGCCCCTTATTAGACATTGCAGGAGCAAAATGTCGTGGTGCATAATATCTAGGAGCCGTTATCAGGGTGCGTTAAGTCGACAAGCCGTTGTAACGCATTGATGAACGAAGATGGGGCGGTGGAAAAAAGTATTGATTACAGGTGGAGTTGACGTTTTAGATAAGGGGTATTTAAGTTATCAATTGATGAATTCTATGGCGTTAAAATTCGACATTACAAAAACACATGTTTTGTAATGTCGAATCTAAAACTTAAATGTAATCTACTTTCTCAGGATATTAGCTATCGTATTAAACCAATTATCTGCAACCTTTACGTGGCCAACGTCGTTCGATGGATGTACACCGTCAGTGGTGTCTTCAAGGTTGAAATTAGTCCATAAATCGGAGACAAAAACCGGTGAGTTAGGGCGGTTTATACCCAAAGCCCAACTAGGTACAGCCGTTACTAAGTCTGCCACTTTGTTATAAACTGCTTGGCTACCATCGGGTTTCATTTTTGGTATTTGCGCAACGGCAATAACCATATTTGGATTGTAGGCACGCATTTGTTCAACTAGCGTGGTATAGCTTTGTAAAATAGCGGTTGTTCCTGCAGCGCCCCAAGCATCGTTAGTACCTAAGGTCATCATTATCATGTCGGGCTTATTAATTTCCAGTAACGGGCGCAATCCAGATTCCGTTCCAGAACAAAAATTATTATATTCTAACTGAGTAAAATTCTGGGCCGTGGCGCAACTGTGCCCTTCATGCCAAATGCCGCCCCCACAATCATCGGAACGGCTGCCTACAAATTCAAAATTTGTTATCCCGTTGTCTAGAAGCTTGCGATTGAGTATTTTTTTCCAGCAACCTGAACCGCCAGTGATAGAATCGCCTAGCAGCATAATTCGCGGCTTAGTGACGGTGTCTGGGAATGCGCTGGCCCTCGCTGCGGGTTGTACATTTGCAACGTTTTCCGTCGAAGCAATATTGCCCTCATCATCTGTAACGTTAAGGACAATTTGATAGGTGCCCGTTAACGCTGGCGTGAAATGAGTTTGCTGCCCCTCAAGATTAAACGGAACACCCATTGGTGGAATAACGAGCCATTGGTAAGATTCGATTTGGCCGTCTTCATCAAACGATAAGGCGGCATCTAGCATAACGGCCTTGTCGACTTCTACAGTCTGTTCAGCCAATACAAAAGCCGCGCTTGGAATACCCTCACGAGAACCCAAAACCTCGAACTCCCACATTGAAATTCCCCATTCTGTGGCCCTGCGTATGCCTAATAAGCGAACATAACGTGCGCGCGTTACCGGCTCAAATACAAGGGCATCGATGCCTCCATCGCCCGTATATTCTGTTGCTGCGGTTGACCAATTGTCGCCATCAAGCGACGTTTGTATTTGATACTCAATGGCGTAGGCATCCTCCCACGAAATGTTAGCGCGACACAATTTAAAGGTGCCACCTAGGTCAACACTTAACCATTCCCCGTCATTAAATCCACTAGACCAACGTGTGGTTATGTTGCCATCAAATGCAGAGTTTGCTGCCCCGGCATTACCGTCGTTAGAAGACTCGGTGGCAGGCCGGTTAAGTGCCAGATTAGTTAAATTGCCGGCACAAACGTTATCTACAGGTGGTGCGCTACTGGTGCTTGCCGCTAGTGACGAAACCGAAGATGCGTTTTCTGAGCTCGAAGATGACGTAGTGTTGGGGCCAACAACAGCACCACTACAGCCACAAAGTAACAATAAGAGTGTGCTGCATGATATTAATTTTGCGTTCATAAATGCTACTCGAATTTTTATTATTAGGGACGAAGTGCTGAGTATGGGTTTGCACTAACTAAAGTGTGGGATCGCTAATATTTTGGTTTATATAAAGCTCAGAAATAATTAATTTAAAACTTAACGCCAATGTTATGTGGTAGGTATATTTTTCAAAATATAGGAGTCAATTGCCTGTAAATGCGTATGTACAGATAAAACTCTACATTTTTTCTTGTGATCGATGGTTCTCGTTTTTCTAAATCCATTTTGTCATTTGGGTGGTGCTTCCATGCACTCACGAAAAAACGACTGTTTTAGGCGTGCCAATATGCCGAGATAGTTATGTATTAGAAGGCGAGTCTTTTTTGTTTTTGAGCAATCCAAATGTTCGGTGGGAATATCTCGTTGGGTTTCATGCTCTCGTACCACCAGTTTAAATCGCTGGATGGCTTGCTGGTGTTAACGCCTACAAAAACCATTTTAGGGCCGTAGTTTTTAGGCGGCCAAGGCATGCCTTTAGCGCCGGATAGATTCCAGAGCGTGCTGTATGCGGCTGTGTTGTAACCCCTATCGTCTCTACCGCCACTTTTCCAGGTGCGAGTGCTTTCGCCTAGGTAAATCTCTGTAAATAAATTGGCGTAAGGGGCTCCTTTATGGTGATCCAATGAAAGGTCGCGACCGCGCCCTTGAGTGAATACATTGCTGTGGTTGTACCACTCAACGGTTAGATCGTGGAGTATCGCCGATTGAAGATCAAAGCCACGCACTAGGCAATCGGTGGAATGACCCAGACTAATGCCATGGTGGCCATTTCGGTTATTCTCATTAAATAACGTGATGTCTAAAAGACTTAAAAAGTGCGACTCTTTAATGTTAATGCCGTAATCCACATTAATCACGGTGACGTCGCGTATCCAGGAGTGTTGTGCTTCCATTTGGATGGCATTGTAGCCCAGCTCATTAAAGTGTCCGGGATACGATGTAGCGGGGAACTCGACTCTAATACCTTCTAAGCCAACTTCGCCATAGGGTACGGCCGTTGTGTGCAGCTCTGCGGTGTTGGCGGGGTCTACCGCGATAGGCAAGGCGCGCTCAAAAGAAATGGAGTTGTTGTTTACAGCGGTTACCCGGCTGAAAAACTCCATCATTTTATCGCCGACTAAATCGGTGTGCGCATCAGCACCAGAGCTGTAACCCTCGTAAAGTGTTTCGGTGACCATGCGACCGCTGCTGTCGGTTTGTTCTATTTGAATCCAGTCTCCCACTTTAACGTTGGGGGTACGATCCAGCTGAACGGTTTTGGCACCGCGAGCTGCATGAGCCGTAATTGAGGCGATTTTTACACCGTTGTCGTGGCTACCGGTTAAGTTAATAAACGCACCATCGAAGGAGGGGTCGGCATCGGAGACATCACTTAAGTTTTTAGGGATGTAAATAGTGGTCTTGCGGCTGCCTTCGCCCTGTAATACCACGCCGTTAGGAACGTATATTTTATTGGATATAATGTATCGGCCAGCGTCTAGGCGTACTACGTCGCCGTATTTTGCGCTGTTTAATGCGGATTTAATTGCGCTCGTATCGTCATTGTTGTCGCCAGCGCTGGCGCCAAAGTTTCGAGCGTAAATAGTTGGGGCTTTAAAGGGTGGCTCTTCTTCGCCCCAATGATAACCCGCATAAGAAAAGTCGGTTAAATACCCACTGGGGTCATGAGACTCACCGTTTGAACCCCATAGCGTTGAAGTTGTGCCTGCACCGTTATTGATGGATACATCGACATAGTCCAAGTTAATGCTGCCATCAAGCCATAGGAATTTAATTTCGTGGTTACCCTTAGTCAGCGGTACGTTTTTAATGGAGCGCATATTCCATACGGTCCAGTCTGTGCCGGAAAGAATAATAGAGCCCACACTGGTGCCGTCTATAAACATTTTTAACGCGCGCGCCGATGTGTTTGTTGCAACGCGAAAATTAAAGTCGTACATACCGCTCGCATTCACGGTGGTGTT
Source organism: Marinagarivorans sp. (assembly GCF_982758155.1). Classification (NCBI taxonomy): domain Bacteria; kingdom Pseudomonadati; phylum Pseudomonadota; class Gammaproteobacteria; order Cellvibrionales; family Cellvibrionaceae; genus Marinagarivorans; species Marinagarivorans sp. The sequence goes on from NZ_CEXWTU010000159.1 coordinate 6,287, forward strand.
ATAGGCAAGCCATTCACCGGCTGTTGTCCAGCCCACGGTGCAGTTGGCGCCGCCTGAATCGGAATACTGCAGGTCGACAGCGCTCGCGCCGCAATCACCGCTGTTTGTTACGGTGCTGTCCTCGAAGGATGAAAATGCCATTGCTTCTATACGGCCTGGTAACTGCAACAATTCTGTTGCTGCGCTACTCGCTTCACCTATCGAGCTATTCGCTGAATGAGATGCTGAGCTTATAGGCGCACTAGACGGTAAATTATTAACTGAAGAGCTAGTGCTACTTGATGGTTGTGGGCTGTTTGATGAACTTGATATTCCGCCAGAGCTGCCATCGCAGGCAGAAATAAACAGTGCAAGCGGCACAATAAATGACTTATACACTTTTAAGTGAATATGAAGATTACGCATGCCAATTACCCTTTGTTGACTTATAGAATAGCTGGCGGCAGTTTAATAAAATATTATGGATGAAAAATGGAGGTTTTATTGCCACCAAATAAAATGAGACAGAGTTGACAAAGTCTGTGAAGGCTTTGCATTCCATTTGGCGCTAAAGTTGCGCTGTATCACACCGGGAATAATCCGATAAGGGGCGAGGCAATAATAGTTTGTCTAATTGGACTAAGGCTCCTACTTTCTCTGCAAAGCGCTTGAAGAGGCCTGCTTTGAGCAACGCTGCTGAGGAGGCAGGAGGCAAGTATTATTGATAAAGTATTTTTTCCTCGTCCCTAATGCCACTATTTCCCTATACGAGTTTGAATCACCATGTTTAGAGCTAACCCCCAGCGTAAAATAGCTATTGCAGTACTGGCGCTGTTTGCGATCTTCGCTGAGTGGTTTTTTTTAAGTGCGGGCTTTCTTATCCACAGGCGCAGTTAAGGAATGGAGGGTGTTTTCTTTTAAATTTTTATCCTTTAGCTTTTAGGTGCCATATATGAACTTTGAATATTTTCCCAGTATTATTTTGGTCGCCATTATAAGGGCGGCCGACAGTAATAATGTCGCTATGAAAAGGGCCAGCCCGTAAAGTGCTAGCGCTATAAAACTTGCTCGCTCAAAAATAGAGGGTGAAATAATTTGTAATCCAATAGCACCAAAGATTGAAATGGCAGGGTGAACCAAGTAGATGCCGTAAGCATGCGTGGCAATGAAGTCCAAGGTCTTGTTTGTTGGTCCTTGGATTCGGTGTAGCCGTTCAATCAAAAAGCATCCAAAGAATATTTTTTGTAGGTAACTGAGGCTCTCAATGGGGTTGAAGGGGAGGTTGATTGCGGGTGAGTATTGATATAAATACCCGATAGGCAAAAACAGTAGGATTGCACTTAGCAATAGAGTTAGGGAGAATCGATTGAATAGCGCTAACGCCTTTTGATAGTGTAGGCCGATATATAATCCTAAAGAGTACACCCCGCCAAAAAAGCACACATTATTAAGGCTGAAGTCTGGCCACACTCTGGAGACGGCTAATGGTGCAAGAGCGGTAATTAATAGGGTGTATTTAAAGGTTGGGTGCTTGAGGGATTTGTAGATAAGCGGTGTTAGTATAAAAAGTACAAGTAGTATTGGTGGGTACCACAGGTGCCCCCAGCTGCTGCCGTTTAATAGGTTTGAGGGGATTGCTTCAAGCATGTCTTGAATGGAGGTAGGTTCTATATGCTCACCGATAAAGACACGCCCAGCTAAAACTGTATATATTCCTGTAAAAAATAAGTAGGGTATGAAAATAGTTATAAACTTTTTGTGATAGAACTGCGTTATTGACTGTTTTTTTAAGACGAGCGAGTACAGAATCCCAGAGATAAGAGCAAAGTATATTGTTGAATTATGAAAGATGGATTCAATGAGTGAGCGTAAGTTATGCCCGGCAGACGATTGCGAACCTGCCGAGTAATAACACGCGGCCCAGCAATGGATCGCTGTAATGTTCAATATCGCAAAGGCTCTGAATGTTTGGATGTTGTGTTGAAATGCGATCTTATTATCGGCTTGCACGACTTTCCCTTTCTAGGTGAGTGATTACTTTAAGCTATTGTAAGTGGCTGGAATGTTAGATCTTCCTTGGCGCCCGAGATTCACTGGCTATTCTGTATCTGTTCTTTTGGGTTCATTTTACACGGACTTAATCTTGCCGTGTCGCATCTTGGCTGTTATTTTCGCAAGCCTCACCATCTACCCTTATTTCTTCATTGGAATCACCATGTTTAGAGCTAACCCCCTACGTAAAATAGCTGTTGCAGTACTGGCGCTGTTTGCGATGTTGCTATTACTGGCTGTTGTATTTGCTTACCGTGGGGGGTATACCCTGCGTTACATCACGGCTGCGCCGGCGATGTTGGTGGGGTTTAGTGCAAAAATGTCTTGCTCGCTGCACTATGTGAGCAAGCAGACTAAAGTGCAGGTCCATAAGGATATTGTGTCTTACTCGCTTTTATTTGGCTTCCCTTCTGTGGTGTATAACGACGAGGCGCGCCGCGTAAGTGCATCGTTTTTGGGTCGGCAGCAACAGGCGCAATACCGTGAAGGGGCGGGCTGTACACTGGTGGACGACGGTGAAGTTTTACCGGCTATTACCGATTCGGCACTCTACCGTGCTGATGGGGTTGGGCAAGTGTCGGTGACGTCAGCGCTGGATGCGAAACTGAAGGCTTTGTTGGTGGAGGATAATACCGAGCAGCAGGATACGCGGGCCTTGTTGGTTATGCGTGCCAACGGTGATGTGATTGGGCAGGCGTATGCCGAAGGTTACGATGCACAATCGTTATTTTTAGGTTGGTCCATGTCCAAAAGTTTTACGGCTGCAATGATTGGGAGCTTGCAGTATCGCAATGTGATAGCCGCTTTTGACGATGGAGGTTCCAAAGCATTATTCCCCGACTGGGCGAACGATACGCGCAATAAAATTGAATTACTCGATTTATTGACCATGACATCGGGCCTCGATTTTAGCGAGGTTTATGAGCCGGGTAGTGATGCGACTAAAATGTTGTTTGAAGATAAGAGCAGCGCTCAGCGGCCATTGGCAAGTTCGGTTGCTTTTCCTGCGGGCGAGCATTGGCTGTATTCGTCTGGTACGGCTAATTTACTTTCCTTATATGCCCATCGCGCGCTGGGTAATAGCATCGAAAATTCTCAACGGTACATTCAAGAATATTTATTACATCCCTTAAATATGGGCAATGCTGTTTTAGAGCTAGATCGCGACGGTATTTTTGTGGGTAGTTCTTTTATGTTTGCAACGGCGCAAGCTTGGGCCAATTTAGGTGCGCTGTATTTAAATGACGGTACGCTTAATGATTATCAAATACTCAACCCCGGGTGGGTTCAGCAAGCTCAAATGCCCAATTCATCCAATAACGATTCCCGCTATGGCTTCCAGCTTTGGCTCAATCAGGGTAATGGTCATGAGCCTTTGCGTTGGCCATCGCTGCCGCCTAAAAGTTTTGCGGCGCGGGGCAATCGTGGGCAGTTAGTGATGGTGGTACCGGAATATCAGTTGGTTGTTGTGCGCCTGGGCTGGGGAAAACCTAAATACCCTACGGATGCGGCGGTGGCGAAAATATTGGATCTTCTCCCCTCAGAATAAAAGCGCCCCTAAGGGGCGTGCATTAAATAACTTCCCGTTTTTGAATTCCTGGGTGTACGCTTGCCTTCGTTAAAAATATTTGCAATAGCCGGCTATTAGGGTCGAGGAAAAAATACTTTATCCAATAATACTTGCCTCCTATTTCCTCAACAGCGTTGCCCAAAGCGTTACATGCCCCGGCATGCGCCCCTTCAAGCGCCTTGTTGAGAAAACAGGCGCCCTCGTCTAATTGGACAAACTATTATTACCTCGCCCCTTACGCCCTATTTTCGCCTCGTCAAGCAAGCACCCAAAAACCCAAATTCCAGCAACTTATTCAGTGCACGCCCCTAATCTTTTAATTGGAAAATGGCAGGCCAAAAAAAACCTCGCAAAGGCGAGGTTAGGGGTTGAAGGGGGAACGCTTGCGCTTAAGCGCTATAGTGATTCAATAAAATCGACTACGGCCTGTTGATCCGAAGTGCTTAAGGCGTTGTAATTTAAACGCGAAACCTTTGCATCACCACCATGACGGCCAATGGCATCATCAATGGAGGTTGAGGCACCATCATGCATGAAGAGTAAAGGTAGGTCGAGCTTGTTCAGTAGGGTGATATTGTGACTTAGTCCCCAAAGTGCAGGTGTGCGGTAGGGTTGGTCTTCGCCTAAGTCCCATAGCTTCATATCCGTATAGGGTCGGATATTAATATTGCGTAAATATGATGGTGCATCGTCGCGGGTTCGTGCTTCGGGTTGGTGGCAATCAGCACAGCCGATCTCGCTAAAAATAATATCGCCGCGCGCTACCGATGGCTCATCGTAAACCGCTGGGCGACGGTTGGGTACGGTGAGTACTTCGGTGTAGTGGGTAATGGCTTCTAAAACGCGCTCAGGAAGATGACTAGCTTCTACGCCGTGGTCTTCACGTAATGCATTACGGATTTGCTCCTCAACCGATGCTGCGCCTCCATCCCAGCGGAAACCGGTTTCACGACCTTCCATCCACTCCAGTAATTTTACTCCGTATACCGGTGGCGCAATACGTGGCCCGCGAGGTGTTTCAAATACTTCGGCACCGCGGCCATCGCGAATATGACACCCACCACAAGCAAACTTACCAATTTTAACTACGTTATGTTCACCCAGGCGTTGTTTCGGATCGATGCCGTGGAATAAATGGTGGCCAACAATAAAGTCATTCATTAAGGCCTCGTCGTGTACCGTGACCATGGGTTGGGTAAATATGGCTTCTTGTTCATCATAAATATCGGCACCGGGTGCGCCTGCAATAATCATGGTGGTGCCTGCGCGGCCTGCCATATTTAAGCGCGGGTCGCCGTAATTTCCCCAGCCAAGGCCTACCGTGTAATACGAAAAATCGTTATACACTTGCGAGCCAGCGGTGGCGGTAATTTCAAATTGAATAACTTGGCCGTAACTAAATTCACCGCCAAAACCGGTGCCGGCATTGTAAGTAAATTGCTGTTGACCATTAGAGTTGCCCGCGTGGTGGCGCGCGGTTTCTACCCGCAGAATACCGCCATTGGCTGTGTGGTTTAATTCAACATTACCGGGGGCGTCGTCAAACCAAACGGTGTAGCGGTCAAGGTCTCGCAGTAGGCTGTTGTTGTGGCAGGCGTCAGAAACCGCCGCGGTGCAGCCGTCATGTGCAACTGGGTGTCTCCAACGCATCCAGTTAGATGAGCCATCGGTAAAGGCGGGGTAATTATTAACGTCAACCGATGTGCCTGATGTAAATAATGCCGTGTGAATCCAATCGGTACCGGGCAGGCTACTCATCGCCAGTGGATGCTTGTAGCGGAACCAGTAGGTGTAAGTCCCTGAGCAAGGAATACTCAGTGATGAGTTGGCCAGAGTTGCCATTTTAAAGGTTTTGTTGCCGTCTTCTGAGCAATGCATTTGCAGGCCAGAATCACCG